>JADHSL010000058.1 GCA_016776925.1 Pirellulales bacterium
TTTACAAATGACTCCTGCTCAATAGCTGCGAGTGCGGCTCGTCGTGCTGCCAACGCATCTGATGAACTTCCGGCCCCCGCAACGGCCTCTTCCACACGTGCCGTAACATCTTCAATCGAACGAAGCACGTTGAGTTCAAGATCAAGACAACGTATTTCTTCCTCATGCGACCGCGATAGAAAGCCATCGCGGGCAAGATTTCTTTCAGGTGTCGATAGCTTCTGGAGACTGCTGGCAGCAACATGGTGATTGGTTAGCACTAGACCGTTTGGTGAAACAAAAGCACCGGAACCACCACTATTGAAACGAACGGCCGATCGCTGAAGGTGATTCAGCCAGACATGCGAGGGCACAAACCCTACGTCTCGGGACAACCGTTCTTCTGGCACGGCATTGAAAAGCCACATCCCTTCATCAGCACGAGCGGCACAACACGCCGCGATGACAAGCAGGACCGCTTGTATCGCCCGGGAGCAATTGCCTCTACCACTGAAGTGAGCCCGAATATCTTTCACCTGTTACGCCCTCTTTCCGCCTCGTATCTCGTTCACCAGTGAACGAACTGCACCATCCTACCGCGTTCTCGCGGTTTCGGACGTCTTGGGAAACACAAGCTCCTCGCTCTATCGATTGACTTGCAGACAAATACTATACATTTGTATACTTTGCCTAGTAGATATCGACCGTCGCTGATTCTCTCCGCACCGCGTTTGAAGGACTCCACCTCATGCTTGCTCGCCTACAGACTTTTTCATTGGTTGGCGTCGATGCCGTACCCGTCGACGTGGAGGTTGATGTTTCCGGTGGTGCGCTGCCCGCGACCATCCTAGTCGGGCTACCTGATGCAGCTGTACGAGAAAGCACTCATCGAATTGCACGAGCCATGGTGAACTGCGGATTTAGCCGGCCGAACGATCGAATTGTTGTCAATCTCGCACCCGCAGATCTTCCTAAACAGGCGGCGACCTTTGATCTACCAATTAGTCTTGGAATTCTGGCCGGTAGTTCCCAGTTTTCATCTGATCGGTTCCGTGATTATGCAGTGGTTGGAGAGTTATCTCTTGAGGGCTCAACAAGGCCAGCACGCGGAGCACTCTCCATGGCGATCCGAGCAGCCAAAGAGACCAATCTCAAAGGTATTGTTGTACCAACAGCAAACGCGGGTGAAGCTGCCGTTGTAGAAAAAATACAAGTCATTCCCGTAGCATCGCTGCGTGAGGCTGTTGATTTCTTTTCTGGAAAAATTGATATCACTCCCACTGCTCCCCGCGTCGACGAGTGGTTTCAGAATTGCGGGAACTATAACGGTGACTTTTCTGACGTCCGTGGGCAAGAAGCGGCCAAACGTGCTCTTTGCATTGCAGCCGCTGGCGGCCACAACGTTGCCATGCTTGGTCCACCGGGCAGTGGAAAAACCATGCTCGCAAAACGCATCCCCACAATACTCCCACCACTTCGAGCGGAAGAGAGCATTGAGACATCTCAAATCTACAGCGCCCTTGGGCTTCTTGAATCAGGGCAACCGCTTCTTGTAACACGTCCATTCCGTGCACCACATCACACAATCAGCGAGGCCGGCCTCATTGGTGGTCGCTCAGTGCCAATGCCTGGTGAAATCAGCCTTGCGCATAACGGCGTGCTATTTCTGGACGAATTACCTGAGTTCAACCGCCGCACACTTGAGGTGCTTCGCCAGCCACTCGAGGATGGAACCGTGACAATCAGTCGTGCTCGTTCCACTACGTGTTTCCCAGCAGCCTTCATGCTCATAGCCTCAATGAATCCTTGCCCCTGCGGATATCGTGGAGACCCAAACCGCGACTGCCAGTGCACGGTACCGCAGGTCGAACGGTACATGAGCAAAATTTCTGGTCCGCTCCTTGATCGTATTGATATTCATCTCGAGGTTTCGGCAGTCCCCTTTCACGAACTTGCAGCCAAGCAACCAGGAACCTCCAGTGATGCCATACGCGAACAGGTGGGTGTTGCTCGTGAGATTCAACAAAAAAGATTTGAACATTCAAGGTCGCTTGGACATCGCTGGAACGCCCGGATGACAACCCGAGAAGTTCGTCATCATTGCCATATTGAAAAGAAGCCGATGGACCTACTTCGAACAGCGGTTTCAACTCTCGGC
This sequence comes from Pirellulales bacterium, assembly GCA_016776925.1. GTDB lineage: Bacteria > Planctomycetota > Planctomycetia > Pirellulales > UBA1268 > UBA1268. Next base: position 2,138 of record JADHSL010000058.1, read on the forward strand.
CTCTCTGCACGCGCCCACGACAAAGTGCTTCGCGTCGCACGGACCATCGCAGACCTTGATAGAGCAGAAACAATTTGCGCCCAGCACATCAGTGAAGCAATTCAATACCGGCTACTTGACCGTAAACTCTGGACATAGAAGAGCAAAGCACATCACCTCGACATATTCGTCTCGACAGACTGTTGTATACCGTGGCAGACTTCGCAAACTCATACCGCATTTCATTTGACAATTAGCTTGCCTATTTGGTCTGGCCAGTGCCTCTTTTACATTCGATGAACTCCTCGCAACAACAAACCTCTGCACGACTGAGCAATACCGGCTTCAAAGCAAGGCTCGTTGCTGCCGGCCTCCTCGCCACCCTCGGCCTCTTTGCCTTCCCCGCTGATGTTCCGGTTGCTTTCTGGGTGAAGAGCACACACCCTCCAAAAGAATTGATGCGTTACCTCGACCTTGCCGAGGTATTTGGTCATGGTATTGGGGTTACCATGATCATGATCGGCACCTTTTGCCTTGATCGTTCTATTCAGTTTCCATCGATTCGTTGGCCTGCAATCTGCTGGCCTACCTTTCAGCCCACAACGAAAAAAAGATGTGGCGCTCGAATGCTGGGCGGGCTCCTGTTCGGACCACTTGCAGTCCTCCTCATAAAACAACTTGTTGACCGGTCGCGTCCTCGAGCAACTAATTTTGACCTCGTCACCTCGGTCTTCGACACATTTGGAACTGCCTCACTCGTTGCGGGACCTCGTGGCAGCAGTGATCTCCACAGTTTCCCATCCGGGCATTCAGCAACGGCAGCAGCGTTGGCAACTGTTCTGATTTGGAAATACCCACAGGCACGTTTCTTTTTTCTGATCGTTGCTTTCAGTGCATGTCTCCAAAGAATTTTCAGCATGGCTCATTACCCAAGTGACGTATGCATTGGAGCAGCCTGTGGCATTCTTGGCGCCGCTATAGTTCTCGGCCGAGAGACCGCAGACAATTCGGTGTGAAGAGTTTTCATTGGCTTTTCAACCATTCCGATAGCAAAACCGACCAGGACCCTTCATTTTGTCATACCCGAACCGCATCAAACCCAAACCAATCTGCTAGAATTCCGAAAGTCGAATAACCACATTCAGATTTCACCACACTTCAGCAGTAACAGTACTTTCAATGCCAGCAGCAAAACGCGCTAAAAAAGCAACCCGTGCCAAAAAGTCAACCAAGGCAGCAGCACCTGCTGCAACAAAAAGAATTCTTCTTGTTGATGATGACGCAGAGATTATTGAATCCATGCGTACTATTCTCGAGGCAAAGGGCTACTCTGTTTTGGTCGCGCGTGATGGCAGTCAGGGGATTGCCGTCGCTGAACGAGAAAATCCTGATCTTGTAATCCTCGATATGATGATGCCGAAACGGAGTGGATTTCTTGTACTTGAAAAACTACGCCGCGAGTATGACCATCCGATTCACATCATCATGGTGACAGCAAACGAGGGCAATCGACATCGTGCCTACGCAGAGATGCTCGGGGTTGATGACTACATCCGCAAACCATTTGCAATGGACCGCTTGCTCGAAAGTGTTCAAAAGCTTCTTGCCTGATAGTGAAGCAGAAATCGACGTTTCATCGTAAAAAGCAGTAGCCTAGCTTGTCCATTTTCACATTTTGTCTCGAAATGTGAAAATAGGCTTCGGCAAAAAAACTTCTGTTTGTCACCTGGTGACGGCGGGTTAGAACGATAGGGGTTCAGTCCCGTTCTGGAAAAACAAGAAGTCCCAACAACCGCGTCGTACTTGGCCACTCACTTTCAAGAAGTCGTTCACTGATGCACCCTCCCATCAATAACCTGAGTCCACACACCGGGTATGATTCAGGCGGGGGAGCACATGGTGATGATGTGAAAGAACGCGTACGAGAGGCAATCGATATAGTCGATCTTGCCGGCAGTTATATTTCACTCCGTCGGAGTGGAAAAAACTTTGTCGGCCTCTGCCCTTGGCATGAAGACTCACGCCCCAGCCTTCAGATCAATCCGGAACGTCAGACATTTCGTTGTTGGGTTTGTAATGTCGGTGGTGATGCATTCAGTTTTCTCATGCGAATGGATCGATTGGACTTCCGTGAGGCACTTGAACAACTTGCAGATCGTGCTGGAATAGAACTCTCTCGAGGACATGGGGCAGGGACCGATGTCAAACGATCTCTGTATGAGGTCTGCGGATGGGCATCCGATCGCTTTGTTGACTGTTTCAAAAACAGCTCACTTGCCAAGGAAGCACGTGCATATCTCCGCGAGCGTGGCCTGACAGACGAAACACTAGAGGCCAACACCGTTGGCTTTGCACCAAACGAGTGGGACTGGCTCCTTGGGCAAGCACAGTCCTCAGGGATTTCAACGAGCCATCTTGAACAAGCTGGACTGGTTGTCACGAGGCAGGATCGATCCGGGCACTACGATCGATTCCGTGGACGGATTATGTTTCCGATCTGTGACCCACAGGGTCGATGTGTTGCATTTGGTGGACGAGTGCTACCCAACGCTCCACCTGACAGTGCCAAGTACATCAACTCTCCTGAAACACCGGTTTTTTCCAAGCAATCAATGCTGTATGGCCTCGACTCGTCTCGAGAAGCCATCAGTCGTTCGAGACGAGCCCTTGTTGTGGAAGGCTACACTGATTGCCTTGCTGCGCGACAGGCCGGCATCCACGACGTTGTTGCAGTTCTCGGTACAGCACTTGGTCAGCGACATGCACGTCTTTTGCGTCGCTATGCAGATCGCATTGTTGTTGTGCTCGATGGTGACGACGCTGGTCGCCGACGCGCAGACGAGGTACTTGAGGTCCTGCTTGCCGAACCTGTTGATATTCGGATTGCTCGACTGCCTGCCGGAATCGATCCGTGCGATCAGTGTCTCACAGCTGGCCCTGAAGCGTTCGAGGCTATTATCAATGAGGCAGTCGATCCACTCGATTACAGAATGCGGGAAACATTTGAGCGGTTACCCCAAGATGCTTCGGATGAGGTTGCGCTCAATGCCGTGGAGAGCGTTTTAAAAATACTTGCTGCGGTATCCCCGAGATCTCCCCTGCCCCCGTCACAGAGGCAACTCAGACAGGATCAGATCCTCGGAAAGCTCGCTCGCCGATTTGGACTTTCGCGAGACGCCCTCCAAGCACGACTCCAAGAACTCGCACGCTCCAGACGCACGAATGACACCTCCCCCTCACATGAGGGCCTCCGAATCGATGCCGCGGAGCTTGCTCCATGGGACAGAGAGGTCCTATCTACGATTCTTGCCGCCCCCGAAGAGATCTCTGGGCTGCTTGACCGTATTTCTGAGGAGGAGCTCTCGGCAGAACCCGCCAAAATAATCCTCAGAGCTGCAAAGAGCCTGATTGCTGCTGAAAAGCCACCAAGTCTCGCGGCCTTATTGCTTGAATTACCGGCAACCGAGCTCCACGGACTTCTTGTCCAGCTCGATGAATCAATTCGTCAACAGACTCATCTTGATCAAAATGGCCGCTTGCATCACCTTAGTGAAGCATTGGAAAGACGTCAGGCTGACAAAACAGCCTGGCAAACCGTCCGAACATTGAAAACCTCGCCGCTCCAGCCGGACGACGAGGCAGCGATGATTGAGCAACTCGTCTCCGCAAGACGTGCTGCTCAGGGCATGACCGATCCCAAGGAGGGGTGAGGATGTCCATCTCGTCACTACATTCAAATCGTTTCTTTTGGCCTCGCGTCAATGACGATTTGGGGGGTTGTGCGCGAGTGACTTGAAAGTGCGTATCACATTTGTGATACGCCGGTGAAGGAGAACCCGTAGATGACAATGAATAACGCTTCGTCCACAAAGCGGCACGACTCCGCAACGCCTCCCGAAGGTGCGATGCAACCGATGCAGCCTGAGTCTGAAAGCCTTCAAGGTGCAGAACTCAATGGCTTAATTGCCGAAGGTCGTCGAATTGGCTACCTGACTTTTGATCAGGTGAATGAATATCTTCCTGACGAAGCTATGGATCCTGAAAAGATTGATGCCCTCCTTGTCGCCCTTGATGGCAAAGGCATTGAACTTGTCGAAGAACTACCAGAACACCTCGAGCCAGCCGCCACTGCCCAGGCAACAGCGACTCCTGCTCCAACAAAACCTGGTCGCCCGCGACGAGATGAAGCAATTACGACTCCGCCATCGAACGCGGCAAATGATCCAATTCGTATGTATCTTGCTCAGATGGCAGAAATTCCACTGCTTACGCGAGAAGAAGAAATCTCACTCGCAAAAAGGATCGAGGTGACACGGAAACGATTCCGTCGCGCCATTCTTGGCTGTGGCTTCGCGATGCAGTCAACCGTTGAAACACTCCGCCGAGTACATGAAAGCAAATTGCCATTCGATCGAACGATCAAGGTATCACTAACTGAACGCCTCACAAAGGAACAGATCCTTGCTCGTATGCCACATAACCTGGCAACACTTGATCGTCTGATGGAGCAGAACAACGCCGATTTCAAACTGCTCATCAGCACGCGTACTGGACGAACTGAAGCGCGGGAAGCCCGCCGAAGATTCCGTCGAACCCGTGGTAAAACGCTCACGCTTGTTGAAGAACTCAGCCTGAGAACCCGCCGAGTCCAACCCATGATGAAGCTTCTGAAGGGAATGTCAGCACGAATGGACCGACTGCAAGATGATCTTCGACAGATCAAGTCAGGCACCCTTTCGTGTGATGATCGCGCAGATATGCGGAAAGAACTTCGGGATTTGATGATTTCAACACAAGAGAGTCCACGATCTCTTCGTAATAGAGTTTCATCGCTCGACAAATTAAAGTCAGAGTACGAAGCAGCGAAGCGGAATCTTTCTGCTGCAAACCTTCGCCTTGTTGTCTCGATTGCAAAGAAATATCGAAACAGGGGGCTTTCCTTTCTCGACCTGATTCAGGAAGGCAACACCGGCCTAATGCGGGCTGTCGATAAGTATGAATATCGGCGGGGTTTCAAGTTTTCTACGTATGCAACCTGGTGGATTCGCCAAGCAATCACCCGTGCAATCGCCGATCAAGCACGCACCATTCGTATTCCTGTGCATATGATCGACCTGCTTACCAAACTTCGAGCAACCGCCAAAAAACTTCTGCACGAACTTGGTCGAGAGCCAACACCCGAAGAGATTGCTGACTCAGCAGAGGTTCCACTCGATGACGCACGACGCGTGCTCGACATGGGCCGGCAGCCAATGAGCCTCGATCGACCAATCGGTGAAAGCGAAGATGCCAGTTTCAGTGAACTCGTCGAGGACTTTGGTTCATCGAGCCCAACTGAATCAACGACTCACGGACTACTCCGTGACAAACTTGATTCGTTACTGAAAACACTTACGTATCGAGAACGAGAAATCATTCGACTGCGATACGGCCTGACTGACGGATACACATATACGCTTGAAGAGGTTGGACGCATATTCCGAGTAACTCGGGAACGAGTCCGACAAATTGAAGCCAAAGCGGTTAAAAAACTCCAGCATCCCGTACGGGCAAAACAGTTGGAGAATTTTCTCGGCAATGCGGTGAGCTAGAACAACCTCGGGCCGTGGCGACAAGCCATGGCCCGAGGCGATTTTCTGCCGCCTGTATCAGCCACCGTTTTTGAGGATACCGGTCATGTGGTACCTTGTAGGGACCTTTGGAGCCCTATCATGGCTGTTGTCACTGCATCTACCGTTATTCGAACGCTTCACCGTATCCAACGGCAACTCACTGACCTGCGCAGTCAGCTCGCTGCCGGTCCGAAACAGATTGCTGTTCAGGTGAAGCGTCTCGAACACGCCGAGCATGAGCGGGAACAAGTGGCTGAAAATCTGAAAAAAGCTCGCAAGCATGCTGATGAGAAGCAGTTATTGCTCCGATCATCAGAAGCAAAGATTAATGATTTCGAGGCGAAGAGAAACACGGCAAAGACAAATCGTGAATATCAGCTGCTTGGTGAACAAATTGATGCGGACAAAATGGCAATCACAGTGCTTGAGGACGAGATTCTCGAATCTCTCGAACGCGTTGATGAAATAAATAACCAGCAGCCGGTTGCTGCTAATAAACTCAAACAGGTGTCTGAGGCACTCGAGACCCTGAAGCAACAGGTTCAAAAAGACACTGCACGACTCGAAGAAGAAGTTGCCCGCGTGATGGATCAACTCGCAGAAGCCGAGCGTGATCTTGCAGACGAGACGAAAGAGATCTACCGACGTGTCGTCAAGCATAAAGGCGAAGACGGTATGGCAGTAGCAGAGGGTGGGTGCTGTGGAGGATGTCATCAACAATTCACCGGCAAAATGCTGTCACAACTCTTGGCAGGAAATGTAGCAATGTGCAGAAGTTGCGGCCGTTTAATCTATGAGCCCGAAGCACATTCATAGGCTACAGCGACAGAATATTGTTACATCGCATCATTAATTTTAATGGAGATCAACGAGGAGATTTTAGATGTCTGATCGTATTCCAATGACAAAGGTCGGCTACGACAAACTCAAGACAGAAGTCGATCAACTTGAATTAGAAGAAATGCCGGAGATCACGAAACGCATTGCGGCCGCAAGAAGCGAAGGTGATCTTAGCGAAAACGCTGAATACCATGGAGCACGAGAAAGCCAAGGAATGCTCCAAGCGAAGATCAATATTTTGCGCGACAAGCTTGCGAGAGCTGTCATTGTCGAGCGATCAAAAGAAGCAAGCGATGAAGTTGTTTTCGGTGCCACCGTGATTGTGAAAGACCTCGAATTTGGTGATAACGAGACGTTCGTCCTTGTCGGAGCCGGCGAAGAAGATTACGACGCAGGAAAAATTAATGTTGCTAGCCCATTGGCACAGGGCCTGATGGGCAGCAAGGTGGGTCAAAAAATCAGTGTCGATGTGCCAGCTGGAAAAATGAACTTCGAAATTCTTGAAGTTCGTTTTGACGACTAACGAGGCATTACATGGGCGGCATGCCACGTACATGCTGAAGGGCAGATTGCCATCAGTCCTTAAGATTCAAGTGCTCAACGAAAGCGAAGCCATGTATAGGAAACTTGGAATACTTGCGGTCCTGATCATATGTCCTTTTCTCGACCACACTACCCATGCCGAAACGAAGGCAAGCACGTCATCTCGTCCAAATATTCTTTGGATTATGCTCGAAGACTGGGGAACAGACCTCTCGTGTTATGGGACACAGGCCGTCCACACTCCGCATATTGATCAATTAGCCTCTGAGGGGGTTCGCTATACCCGTGCTTTCACAACTGCGCCAGTCTGCTCCACATCACGGTCAGCGATGCTCACCGGCCACTATCAGAACTACACACATACAAACCAGCACAGAACCGAGAAAAAACGCCCTCTTCCTTATGGCATTGAACCACTACCGTTGCTGCTTTCCGAGGCCGGCTACTGCACTGCTTTAGGATGTGGACTGAGCAAGAAGACGGATCAGAATTTCACAAATAAACTTGGTTTTACTGCAACGAACTGGTCTGAACGGAAGTCGGGCCAGCCCTTCTTTGCTCAGGTAACAGAAGCAACCACTCACCGCACCTGGAAACGTGATGAAGAAAATCCGATCGATGAAAAGATCGTCGAGCTGCCACCGTACTACCCGGATACACCAATGATTCGTCGTGACTGGGCGAATGGACTCGAACAACTCCAACTTGCAGATAAGACGATAGGTAAGATTCTCCAAAAGCTCCAAGACGATGGGCTACGAGACAACACTCTGGTTATTCTTATTGGAGACAACGGTCGATGCATGCCGCGTGGAAAACAGTTCTTGTACGACGGTGGCATCAGCATTCCGCTTCTTATGCGATGGCCTGGCCACATCAAGCCGGAAACAGTCTGTGATGATCTTGTGAACACACTTGATATCTGCAAAACGATTGTCGATCTTGCTGGAGTCCAACCACCCCACCCTCTCCATGGGATGAACCTATTTGAGACAGCAATCAAAGAACGTCCGTACATATTTGCCGCCCGCGATAAAATGGATGACACACATGACGCAATGCGAGCAGTCCGAAGTAAACGATACAAATACATTCGGAACCTCATGCCTGAACGGGCATATTGCCAATACAATGAATACAAAGAAAAACGGTATCCGACCCTTGCGGTGCTGAACGCCATGCACCAGGAAGGCACCCTTTCACCAGTGCAGTCACGATTCATGGCGGCTCAAAAACCGGCCGAAGAACTGTATGACCTTAAGACCGACCCATGGGAAACCAAAAATCTGATAAACGAAGCCTCTCTTCAGAAAACGGCAGATGCCATGCGGCAGGCACTTCAGACATGGCAGGAGGACATGCGGGATGAGGGTGTCACTAATGCATTCCGAGAGGGAGGATGGTCAGCAGACTACCCGACTCGATCACTTCAGGCCTGGAAAGAAATTGTTGAGAAATTTCGACCATACGTTTTCCGTAAGCCGGGCGAGAAGATTCGACCGCCTGATGATTTTATAAGCCAAACAGGCCTGCCAAATCGTAAGCACGAATCGAAAAAATAGCAGCTAGCGAAATGTTCTCGCGATAAACGCTCTGACATGGTACGTCTCCAGCGTACTCTTCGGCACCTATCAGCGTCTGCACAACTACGACGTCCTCATTCTCAACGTAATCCCTGAAACAACGCGGAACCAATACGGACAATCGTACTGCCCTCGTAAATAGCATCCTCAAAGTCTCCACTCATTCCCATCGACAGTTCCGGCAACCCACCCGTGTCAGGGAATCTGTCGCTTAAGCCGTCACGTAGTTTGCGAAGCTGCGCAAATTGCTGCCGCGGATTTTGGCCTGCTTCTGGGTGACTTGCCATTCCCATCAGACCACGAATGCACATCCCTGGGAGTTCAAGAATCTGTGACGCAACATCTAGCAGGTTGTCTGGCAACACCCCGCTTCTCCCAACATCTTCCGACAGATTTACTTCTATCAACCCCTCACACGCCATAGACAACTCTGTTGCCGAACGACTGATTGCCTTTGCAAGTCGCACACTATCAATCGTATGAAAGACCGGATTATATGGCGTCGTCTTTGCCACTTTGTTCCGCTGCAGATGGCCAATGAGATGCCACTGCACTTTGAGATCAGCAGCAACAAATGCTGCGGCTTTTTCCCAGAAAGCTTGTGGACGACTTTCACCAAGATCTCGACACCCAGCATTGTAGAGAGCGTGCGTAGATGCCATATCCACATATTTTGTCACACCAACGACTCGTACAGAAGCTGGTTCTCGCCCAGCCTTGTCACATGCTCGATGCACACGTTCCATGACATTGTGCCAGTTTTCCTTGCAAAGGGACTGCGTCTCAGGCGTCGGCTTCTGGCTGTTCTGTATATTCATATTCAATTAATACAATACGTGATCCTCGACTACTTCCAACAATCGCTTTACGACACCATTTTTAGCTATGCGACCTACGAGAAATTCTGACGACATGTTACACCCCAGCGCGGTGCGATTGCGTGCCTCATCAAGTGAGCGATATACAAACCACTGATCGAGACACGATTGCACTCGAAAACTAACTGCCTGATCAGCACTGATGGCTTCCCGGGTATCTGCTACGGTCAACTGCCGCCATGTTCGCTGATTGCATTCGGGCTGCTCTTGTAATTGCTTCAGTCGCCTTGCATTGCAGTCAATCCAGAGTGGCGCATACAGCCTTCCCGCCGCTGCATTTAGCTTCAAGTCGAGTTGCTGGCCAGATACGGAAAGACTTCCTTGTCCCCGACTCGATTCACGCCACTCGTCCAAGGCAAGTGGAACAGCAAGGAAACGGGGCTTCGCATCACTCCCAAACACCTCGCATGTTTCCTCACACGTGTCAATTTTAATTGAAGAAGTTACACAAAGAGAACTTTGTAATTGAAGGTCTGCCGCGAGCATCTCTGATTCGTCGCCATACTTGAGTTCAGGCACAACAACCGCATCGGCCAAGAGTACAACTTTATCTTTTGGTAGAAGCAGCACTGACCTTTCCAACCGCCAGCCACCCTCTACATCGACCGACATTTCAAGATAGATCGCGTTGTCGTTTGCATCCCACCAGGTTCGCCGCCAGGCTCCAACAAGTGGAAGCTCTTTTCCATTGCAGCGAAGCTCGATATCCCACCTACCTGCAATGACCAGACGATCTCCAGCTACAATTTCAAGGTACGGTGACTGATCACGATACGACACAAGCACTCGTGTCGCGCCACGCTTCCAGCCACTGCGAAAGACTGCAATCCTTTGTTTTTCATCGAACAACGATCGCTGGCAGAGACCCTTTTCAGTCCATCGCACGTCTCCCGCTGCATTTTTTCCCTCCAACAGTGCAAGTACTGTTGCCGCAACTTTCTTTCGTCCGCGTGACGCCGCCTGAAGTATTGGCGCCACGGATCGCTGCGACTCACGAGTGACTTCCGTTGCTGCCCGACCACTGTTGCACAAAAGCAAAACAGCAAATGTAACGGCTTTGTCTATCTTTTTGTTTATTTCCTTCACTAGCTTTTTGCCACTAGTCGTATGAATAATGTCCCGACAACGCACCCATCTGGTTACTGTTGAAAGAATTTCGGATGATTGCTCAAGCCCAACACCACCGTCATTACCAACGTGTTCTTGAACCTCACGATATAAATTTTCTCGCGCCACATCAGCACAATGCTGACAATCAGCGACGTCCTTCAAGAGTTCGCCAAGAGTCAGCAGGTAGGGGATCGCAGAAAGCTCCCCTTTCGCTACATTTTGAAGGCCAGCTTCCCCAATCTGGACAAGGTCTTCTATGAGTTGCTCGGCTGAATGATCAACTCCGAAGCGTCCGGTAAACCACACCAAACCCCAGATGACAGCTTCACCCAGAAGCCACTGATCAGCATCGTGAGCCCATCGAGTTCTGGCTCTGAGGCAGTCCCCCAGGAAAGAGCAATCTTCATTCGTCTTTCGAGAGTCAGATGCCTTGTCTCCGATGATTTGGGACAGGGTATCAAGCTGCTGCGACACCTCTTTGTCACCACAAAGACCCGCCAGGTCCTTCATGCGCCGGACACATTCCCGTCGCTTCAGCTTCCCACGACGTTGTGAATTTGGCTTACCAAAGTACTTTGCACCGAACGCTTCGACACCTATTTCAACGGAATCAGACGATCTCTGAAGCGGAAGAATGTATGAGTGAGGTATTTCGCTCTCCACTTGATTAGCATGTTTTCTTTGCAGGCCTGGCATTAAACTTCTCCAGATGGTGCACGGTGATCTCAATCTCACCTGATACGCCACACTACGAGCACGATTGAAATCCAATCTGTTAAACAAACTATACCAACCCGCTCAGCCTCTGCAGCGAAACCTTTCCAAGAAAATAATAAACAAGATGGCATGCTCCTCATATTGGCTCCTCTCATCATTTCCTATCAGATCGTATCTCATGCTTTTGTCTGGAATCGTGATGACACTTGTCCCGCTCGTCGTCGGAGCGGCAGAGCCGGTTGACCCACATCCAGACCTCACCCGACTTTCTCCGAAACAAGCCGTTTGGGTCGACGCTCAGTCACGGCAGCTTGTGGTAGGTGGTGCCGTCGCGCTTGCCGATGGACCAATTGAGTTTTTTGCCTGTCCGCGAAAAACAAAAGAACACGAATCCGTTGTTGCAGTCAATGCAACTGCCCAACTCGTCCACACCGGTCTCCTTGCGATTGGTCTTCGTCCAGGGAACCCAGCTTCATTTTATCCTGATTTCAAACCAGCAACTGGAGATTCAGTTGCCATAACTGTGCGCTGGCAGGATGATACCGGGGACCATGAAACACCTGCCCAACGCTGGGTGAAGAATAGCCAGACCGGTGAGGAGTTAGGGTACAACTGGATTTTTGCTGGTAGTAGTTTTTGGAAAAATCCTAAAACAGGCGTTGAGTACTATCAAGCAGACGGCGGTGATCTTGTGTGTGTCTCAAACTTTCCAGCCGCGACACTCGATCTGCCAATTACCAGTTCCCAGGCAAATGATTCGCTACTGTTTGAAGTCTTTACCGGACGCGTACCCAAACGGGGCACACCCGTCGAACTTGTGTTTTCACATGCAGAGCAGGAAAATCCTGCGGCAACAAATTAACGAAGGTTTTGCCTACAACCCAATTCGGCAGTGGTCAATAATTTGGTCAGCAGTCGCAACATAGCCAGTATAAAATGGCCCAAATTCTGCGTACCGCGCACTCGCCTCATCGAATCTCATCGTGTACACGATTTCCTTCAGAAACTCCGGGCGACGAGCCCAGAGGGTGACTCCCCACTCCCAGTCATCAAGCCCAACTGAGACTGTAATGAGTTGAGAAACTCGACCACCAAATTTCATTCCACTTGCACCATGTTCGGCCATGAGTCGGCTCCGTTCAGAGAACGGGAGCGTGAACCAGTTCTCACCAACTTTTCTTTTCTTATTCATTGGGTAGAAGCACGCACATGGCCAAGGAGGAAAGTCTGGTTCCAGCCTGGCCTTCTGCATTGCTGGTTCCCTTGCTGAGTACCCCTTTACTCGTGCTTTGTAGCTCGCACTCTCAGGATCTTCTCCTTGTCTCACAAGTTTTGCTGCAAACTGCTCAGCAGTCGGCAGATACTCACTGACCTCCGTGAGACCCACAAATGAATAGGTCGACTCAAGTGCCGACCCAAGCGGACCTGCCAAGAGGCGTTGATGAACGCTATCCACCGCATGGGGTGACGGATCAAGGGCCATCACAGCAAAGTCAGCTTTATGACCAGGGACGATCCATTTCTGAAGCCGTGTTGGGCCCGTGGAAGATTCGTCATCCAAAGCCTCTTTGAACGCAGTCAGCCCCGCCGTCCGCTCAGTGTCTGTTAGCTGAGCCAGCCTCGTTCTGTCGAAACGATAGAACGAATGGGTGCAATGCCACCCAACTGTCGGTTCAACGGAAATCGACTCGTCTATGGCTGTATCGCCCCCGGGATGACTCCCGGCGGGCCGCTGATGTCCTTTTTTTGATGCTGTTTGGTCACTCATAGCTGGTTCTCTAGAGATTGTCGTGGCTCGCTCGGATGGTCTTTTATGCCGTCGTACCGGTGATGAAATCCTGCATGTTCACGCACCTGCCGTCTACCCGTTAAGATATCAATGCGGAAAAACGTTGTTCCGTGTATTCCGCTCGCATCCAAACCTTAGCCGAACAACGCTACTCAAGGAGTATTTCCCATGGGACAGGCAATCGTCGATCCACAGGAGTTGCGGCGCTTCGCGTCACGGCTACGCCATTTTAGTACAGAAGTCCATTCACAGATGCAGACAGTCCAACGCCAACTTCAGGCACTCTCTGCAACCTGGCGCGACCAGGAGCATCAGAAGTTCGCAGAAGAGTTTGAGCAACAACTCACCACGTTTGGTCGATTCGTGGAATCAACAGGGGAATACGTGCCCTATCTCATCCGAAAGGCGGAGCGAGTCGAGGAATACCAAAACCAGCGGTAAGAAGCATTCACAAACCTGGCAGTCCACATGTCAACACAGGCCGACATCAAGTCAATCGATACGCTCAGCCTTGTTAAGCTTGCGATGATTTCGTATGCGCATGAATCAAGTCAGGCACTCGCTGATATTGAGATAGAAGGCCAACGTGGAATTGACTGGATTACCGTTGACCGCGCAGCCTTCTGGAAAGCAGAAATGAGACGCGCAGCCGACGGCGTCAATCAGGCAATAAAAGATCTCGAACACTGCCGGACGTACAAGAAGGTTGGTGACAACACACCAGCATGTGCTGAAGAAAAAAAGAACCTCGAAAAAGCGAGAAAGAGACTCCAACGAGCAGAAGAGAAATTAGAACTTGTAAGGCGTTGGACCCCAGTAGTGCTCCAACAGTTCAGAGAGACCTGTGTCCGGCTCGTTCGGTTTCGTGAAATTATCGATGTTGACTGTCCACGCGCAATCGCTCGCATTGAACAAATGCTCACTGCCCTGGAAAACTACCAGACAGTAACGAGCCCCAGTGGCACGAATACCTCCGGCACATCAACCGCCGTAAAGTCAGTGGCTCGTCAACCAGATGATAGCGATGGCGAACCTTCAACCGAAGAAAGTACCGATTCATGAAGACGTGTGATCTATCAAGCGGGGCAGCGAAATTAGCACTCGCCTTGAAGCAACTTGGAATAAAGTGGGAGCTCGCCGCTGAGACCTGGGATGATGCAACGGCCCGACGCTACCATGAAGAGTTTATTGTCCCGCTAAAACCTGACGTCAAGCAAACCCTTGAGGCGGTCGGCAGGCTCGC
>JADHSL010000059.1 GCA_016776925.1 Pirellulales bacterium
AGTTTGGTGGTCGAACCAAGTGTTGTATTGAGAAACTACGCTACTGCACCGTATCAATTTTACGAAGATGAAGGCCCGCTGCAATAAATGCCACAGCGCTTGAGAGGAAATTGATGCCAATAAAAATTCCAAGCAGCATGCCTGCTTCTAGAGGGCTACTCGTTAAGAGAATCACACTTAGGATACCGGTAATGATTCCATCGATGAGAAGCCATCCCCAAGGGAATCCTTCTCGGACGGTAAATGCGGCTGCTAGCTTTGCTACTGCTTCGAACGCCAGTAAAAAACCAAGAAACAGAACAAGAGCCTCGACACCTGCCTCTGGTAGTACCAGCATTCCAACGCCAGCCATTGTCGAAAGGCCACCGCATACGAGTGTTACCCAGAAACCTCTCCATGTATAGGTACCAAGCGCCATTGCTACTTGTGAAACTCCTGCTACGAGCAAGCTGATACCACAAAAAACAGCAACTACTTTTGCTGCTACCCATGGTGTCATTAGGGAAAGGGTGCCAAGGGCTGCAAGAATCCCGCCAAGGACGAGACACCATGTTGCAATTCGGGAAACACTAGGTGACTCGGTATCCATCAAAATACTCCTGTAACAGACTAGAAATTGAATAGTAAAACAGAAAAGCTGATTCGTAGATCATAATTGCTTGCTGTCGTCTTTGCTTCTGAAATCTCACCGAGTACTTTTTTGAGCCAAAAATCATGATTATCGACTGATTCAAACAGTTTTTTACCATTCAGGACCAATTGCGTGGTAAGAAATATGTGAGGTCCGTTGCTGTTCAAGAGGTCCGTTGCTACCGTCGAAATATGGAAAACGCTGAAGAAACGTCTGCTTCAAAGGGTCACCAGCCCGGTCGAAATCCCATAGGAGCCGATCAGTCTGAAGCAGCTGAGGCAACAGTGCTTTCCGGTGATGAAGCGCTGATTCATGCCCCGAAGTCAGTAAATGAGCTAGGGAAACTTCTCGAGGGCAGACAACTTGGAGACTATCGCCTCGACAAATTTGTCGGTGGTGGCGGCATGGGGGCCGTCTTTAAAGCACTTGATACAACGCTTGATCGGACCGTTGCGGTCAAGGTCTTGGCGGGGCATCGATCAGCTGATGAGGAAATGCTCAGGCGTTTCCGGAATGAAGCACAATCTGCAGCACGACTGAATCATGAGAATATAGGTCTTGTTCATGCTGTTGGGTCAAGTAATGGATGGCATTTCATTGTCTTCGAATATATCGAAGGTACAAATCTGCGGGATTTGGTTCGGCAACGAGGTCCTTTAACGGTTGCTGCTGTTGTCGATATTTCGATGCAAATTGCAGCGGCGTTGGATCATGCCTGTCACCGTGATGTAACACATCGTGATATCAAGCCATCAAATATTCTTCTGACCCCGGAAGGCCGTGCGAAATTGGTCGATATGGGATTGGCTCGCTTGCAGCACATTGCTGGGGAGCAGGATCTCACGGTCAGCGGGATAACCCTTGGCACATTTGACTATATTTCCCCAGAACAGGCGCGTGATGCACGTTCAGCCGATATTCGCAGCGATCTCTATTCGCTGGGATGCACAATGTTTTTCATGCTGGTTGGCAGAGCACCATTTGCTGAGGGGACTATGGTGCAGAAACTGCTTCAGCATCAGCAGGAAAGGCCTCCTGAGATTTCAGATATGAGGGCCGAGGTGCCACGTAGGCTCATATCGGTAGTTCATAAGTTAATGTCAAAGCGTCCACAGGATCGCTTTCAGCATCCAGCGGCTCTCGAATTTGAATTGTTATCAATCGCAGAGGAAGAGGGTTTTGATGTCACAGCGTCTCGTCCCGCAATTGACATCGATTTGGCTACTGCAGATAAAGCCAAGGTGTTTTTTTGGCCTTGGGTTATTGCTGGCCTCAGTCTCATTGGTTTTGTGGTCTGGACGGCTATGAATGCACCCCAGAAAAAGTCCAATCCAGATGTGCCACAGGTTGTAAAGCCACAGCGACAAATGCTCGATGATACGTCGGTGGTTCACGTCGTTTCGCAGCCGTCGCAGCCAGATGAGTTTGGTACTATTGCAGCAGCGTTGGCACACCTATCTGGTGGAGGAGTAATAGAAATCTCAGAAAATTCAGAATATGAGATTTCCCCAACTCGTCTGGGTAATGACGTGAAAATAACGATACGTGGTGTGGCAGGAAAGCGACCTGTCTTGTGCATCACTCCTACTCTCGACCCTTTGTTCGAATCAGAGAAGACGGCATTCTTCATTGATGGCGGCCACCTGACACTCAGCGATCTCGATGTTCGTATTCGTTCCAGAAATGAGGGGGCAGGAGTTGGAAATTTGTCGGTTTTTGAACTGACAAATGGAGGAAAGCTTACCTGTAAAAATACAGAGGTAGTAACTGCCGCTGCTTCTACTGAAGAGGAAGCAGATGTCGTAGAAAATAGTTTTTTTCTCGCACGAGTAATTTCATTTTCTGAACCAGAAGAGCCCTTAGACGAAAATGCAGCTGAGGGGCAACCATTATCATTACAAAAACTATCAGATCGAAGAGTAGAGGAGGTAAGCAAGGGCCTTATTGAGATGGAGAATTGTGCAGTTAATGGAGATCTCACATGTTTCAATTGTGAGGAAGCGACAGTATTGTCACTCTCCTGGGATGGTGGTGTCGTGACAACCAAAAAAAGATTCCTTACTGTGGACGGCAGTTCAGTGAATTCTGTTGAGTCTGTTGACATGCAACTTCAGCTCCGTGATGCAACGTTTACGTGCAACAAAGGATTCGCTCGTCTGGCAGATGCACCAGGTCAGGATGACGTCCCACAGATGAGGGTGATAACTGAACATTGTCGATTTATAATTCCCGAGTCATCTGTCCTTATCGAACAGGTTGGTGTGGCTGAGCCCGAAGCCTATCAAAGAGCGATTCTTTGGAGCGACCACCGAGGTAAGTATGAGGGCGGAAGGATTTTCCGAAAAATTGACGGTGCCGGTGACCTAATCGAAATCGACTATTCTTCAGCGGGACAGGCAATGGAATACCAAGGATTTTCAGGAATTCAGGGTTTTTTGCCCACGAATTAGGGGCATGTCTTTTAATGAAATAAACTACCCAGGCGACATAACAAGGAGAACGGCACTTTTTTCTTGTAATATCGTAGTCTCAAGGCCATTATGTAGACGTTGCGCAATGATTTGGGCGTGTGCGAAAAGTATAAACTCAAGAAATAAACGCGGTAACAGGTGCTCGAGACTGTCGGTTGAGATGGACGAGAGCTTTTTGTGTTCATCTCGTGATTCTTAGGAGAAAACAAAATATGAGAAAAGTTCGATTGTTAGGCGGATTGATAGTGGTGACTTTTGTTGGAGCCTTTCTAGTCTCTGCGAGCCCTGCTTTTGCTGTGAAACAGTTCTATGATGAGTTTAAGGAAGTGTATGTAAACAAGGGAAACCTTGATGCAAGCGCAGTTGCAAAGGCAAAATGCAACATTTGTCATGAAGGGAAAAGCAAGAAGGATAAAAATGCCTACGGTGAACTCCTTGATAAATTGCTTGACCGGAAAAAGGATGCAAAAAATCCAGAAAAGATTCGTCAAGCATTAGCAGCCGTTGAGTCTGAAAAAAGTCCTTCGGGTGAGACCTACGGAGACCTGCTTAAAGAAGGCAAGCTTCCCTAAAGCTTTCTGCTTCTAGCTACAAACATCGTTGCTGGCCTCGAGGAGAATATCTTCGAGGCCAGTTGCATATTGGATAGCCGATACCGCCTCATCTGATCCAAATATTCGAACCTGCTTTACAAGGTGATCGAATTGCAGCTGCGCAAGGGACTGAGTAACAGGTGACATCTCTACCAGTGATCGCCAATGAAGTTCACTTTCATTGAGCTGGCCCCTACAACAGACTTGGAGATTAAATTCAATCTCTCTCTCTCTTGGTGGAGCATCGATGAGTATGTCATTTGGCTTAATGATAGTACCGGTTTTTTTTGCTAAACGTTGTACAAAACCATTGGATACGTGAACAAGATTTTTGTATGAAAGACCAGCCAGTGTGTTGTGCAGCACTGGGTGTGTTTTTGCATCAAAAGCAGCGATTCGTTTAAAAAGTTTTCGTCGGGGACCAAAGAGCCCCTCTAAAATGGATTGGGCGTCAGAGTTTTTAGCTGCGTCGCTGATACGTTTTATGAAGGTGTCCTCTGTGGATTGCACCAACAGATCGGTGTCGAGTCGTTTACGACTTAGCCAAACAGTTCGTTGCAGCATTGCTGTTGCTGATCGGACAGCATGATGCCAATAAACTTCACTGAACATGACATAGCGAGCAAACACCATAAGTTCTGCAGCAGTTCTGCCTTTTTCAGTGATTGCGAGTGATTCTCCGTTGGCATTAAGGCAGAGGCTGGCGAGGAGGCGATCTTGGTCGAAATGCCGGCCGTATGGCACGCCGGCGTGCAGGCTGTCCCGCATGAGATAATCCATTTTGTCGACATCAATTGGTCCGGAAAGGAGTGAGTGAATAATCTTTCCGGAAGGGTCGCTGGCTGTGCCGAGAATAAGTTGAGCGATTCGTTCTGGCTGTAGTCCCCAATCGGAGGAAAGGAGTTTCGTGATTTCATCTGTTGAAATGAGTTGTGATGTACGTTCTTCATGCCGGGGCATATCCGGCAAGTCCATGTCTTCAATAGGGTGGCAGTACGGCCAATGTCCTATATCGTGAAGAATTGCAGCTACCAGAAAGGCTGCTGCATCTTGCTCCGAAATAGTCTCACGAAAACGTTTGTCACCATGCAGGCTGGCTAAAAACGCGAGTGCAAGTTGGTAAACGCCAAGAGAATGCTCAAGCCTTGAATGGACTGCACCAGGATAGACAAGTGAAACGAGACCTAGTTGACGTACCGATGCGAGCCGTCGAAGTGGTGAACTGTCTAATAATCTACGAACTCGAGGAGTCAGAGGAACCGTTTTGTCCGGGGGTATCCGAACGCCGCTACCATCATGAATCATTTTCAGTTCGGATAATTCAGCAAAGGGCATAAGTATTCAATCTAATTGGTCTCCTCTTGCCTTACCTTGTCCACTCATTCGTTATAAGGGAGGCTGTAATCCTGCTAAATATCGTACCAAAGCTATCAGGGCTACATAGAGCGTATAGTGGCTCACTGCAACGCCCCAGTCGAGGTCAAAACTTACGACTGCAGTGAAGCCGCCAGCAAATAAAAATACTGGCGCCAAGAAAAGCCATTGCCATATCTCGGGGTTCTCAATACCAATCATTCCTCGCACGAACCACAACGAGGCATAGATAACGCTGCAGACCAAAACTCGTACAGCAAGCTGTCGGCCCCGATACGGTTCAAGTTCTTTATCCCGCATTACGGTGTACCCGACTTTTGCGCACGGTATTGCAACAAATATCGCTGTTACAGCCTGGAGAAGTATAGGGATTTCTATTTGGCCAGATTTCACCTCAAAAAGTTTTCCGGAAGTATACGCTGCGAGCATTAACAGTATGCTCGCGGCAAAAAGTAGAGTTAAAGTAATACGAGAAAATGACTCTTCTTCAAAAACAATTGGCGATGTTGGCATGTGCCCTGCCTGCGGTGAGGCTGCGGGCGTCGTCGGGTCATGGATAGTAACGTCACCAGCAGCCTTTGGGATTTTGATTGGGCTCTTACATTTCGGACAAGGGCCGGTCTGGCCAGCGAACTTATCACTGACGTTGAATCTCGCTTGGCATGTGGGGCAAACAACTGAAATTGCCATGAAGGGGCCTATGGTAAGAAGGTTAAGAAGAACGTGTTGGTGGAGACCATGCTATTGTTCGAGGTTGCTTTTCAAATTGTATTTAAAAATATCAATAATTTTATTTTTATGGCACAAAAAGAGGGGTAAAGTAGAAAGGTCGTGCATTTGTCTCAGTGTGTACGTAATCCATCAATGGTCGACATGGTAATTTCAAATGGTCGAATCTTCCACTATTACATTCCAGTGTCCGAGTTGCAGCTCCCGTATCACAGTTCCGGGTAAGTTTGCAGGGAAAAGCGGGGCCTGTTCGAAATGTGGAGTGAAGGTTGTCGCTCCACATTCTCAATCCCCGGGTCATGATAGTACACCAGGTTCAGCAATTGTGAATGAAGTCTCAGGTTCGCATGGTTCTTCAGCAGATCTTCTCGGTCCCCCTGTTGAAGAACATTCGAACAGCCATCTTTTGCCAACAGGGAGCATTGAGAGTCCGACTGCCCGGCTTATTGCCAGGCTTTGGCAGGAGCTTGAGCATGGTGGAGAAGTTGAGTTGCACATCGCAGGAAGTTCTCGACCAATTCTGCCACAATTCTTTGAGCGTGAGTGGTCTCAAGGGACCCACGCTTTGTTTGCACGTCAAGAGCCAGATGGATCCATCACTCTTGAAGCAGTCGCGTGGGAATCAATTCAGCGCGTAGTTGTTCGGAAAGTACAGGGTTTACCAGACGGTATGTTTCTCGATGAGGGAGAGAGTTAATTTCTCTTCCACTTATAGTTACTAGTGACAAGTTCATGTCTCATCGTCATCAAGATCACCTTCGGTGATTATTGAAAATCCTTTGGCTGCGAGTGTCTCCAGCCCCATCTCTGTGTTGTCTACCATGAGCGCAACAACAGGACGGCCCCGTGGTCTCATGAGGACTGGATATGCCTGAATGATATTGATTTCTGCCTGAAGAAGAGCTGTACAAATTTGAACAAGGGGCTGAGAGTCCTCAGGCAACTCGACACCGATTAAATCGCTTTCAATTATGGCAAGTCCTGCTCGTTCGAGGATTTCTCGGCCTTGTTCCGGGTGACTTAAGAGGAAGCGAACGAAAGCGCATTCACCGGCATCACTGATTGATAACGCTACGATGCGTATTCTTGTTCCCGCAAACCGTCGTACAAGTTCAGCGAGTTGTCCAACGCGATTTTCTAAAAAGACAGTGAATTGCCGCAATGTCGGCCAATTTCTTCCACGTGCAGTCGCAAAGCCGACTGTTGCACCTTCACCTGCGTCACTAAAACTTGTCATGCCATATTTCCGTGCGTGCTGCGGAGCCCTAGAGGATAGGCTTTTTGATCAGGGCAGGTCAACAAATGCCCGCATGCTCTTGTCAAGTTATACAGATTTCGCATGATTACTCCATCAACGTTCCTGTACTTCTCACCAGAGGTTTGTTTCTGTGATCCACCATGCACCGGATTCTGGCCACTCGCATGAAATCGAAATCCGTGTGCGCTACCAGGAAACTGATGGTCAAAGGCGAGTCCATCATGGGAATTACCTCACCTATTTCGAGATGGGTCGCACCGAAATGCTCCGTGCACAAGGCTACACGTATAAAGCATTCGAGGACGCGGGCCTCTTTATGGTGGTTGCTGAGGCATCTTGTCGATACCAGGCAGCTGCCGAATACGATGACTTACTGATCTTGCGGACGCATGTCGGGAAAATCTCTGCTGCCAGTATTCGCCACACATACGAACTCATACGAGGCAAAAGAATAATCGCAACCGGGGAAACGTTGGTTGTTTGCGTCGATCCGGATGGAAGAATTAGGAAGTTACCAGACTGGTTGCTTCCAAAGGTTTAGTTATCGACACCATGTCGAATTACAGGTTGTTGACTGAAGAAAACTGATGTGTTGAGACAGAATTGCGATCCGGGATACGAACCCGCCAGTCACATACTCAGTAAACAACTCCAATTTTTATCGAGGCCGACGGTTGGCAATCGAATCGTTGCTGTTTTCGGCGGTAGCCCAAGAGATCGTATTGCCAGGGTTTCCAAGACGGCCTACACCGTCAGAACCGTCACAGAATTGATCTGCATCAGACCAGTCTAGATCATCATTTTGATTTTGGCAGACATAAGCCAAGAGAGATTGCATTTCAGCTGCAGAAATCTCTGCTTCACGAAAGCAGTGGATGATCGTTGTTGTTGGATCGGGACAACAGCGATCGGCGTTGTCTGCTTCTATAGTCTCGGTTTCATCATGAACATAGTGGTCGCAAAGAGTGAACAATTCATCGCGTGTCATATTCGATTCCTCCGCAAGCATCCGGTTCTGGCATTGGTTTCAGCTGTTGTGCGTAAGCCGAACTGGCTGTCGCACCGCAAGCAATACTGTTCGTACGAACCATACGCACAATTCGTTCAGTGGTGACAAGGATTCCGTTTGGTTTTGATGAGGATTTCAACAGAGTGCCTGAGGCAAGGCAGCCAGAAATCTATAGATCGACGCAAAAAGCAGGCAATAGAGGGATTTTTCCGGTTGGTGAACCCGGAGGCAATACGATCCATGGCAGACCTGCTGGTGACGGGCGTCAGCCTTCGGACTTTTAGTATTTATAGGATGAAATCTTGTTGAGACCACATCTTTTCAAGTGTGTGGTTTTTTTGCTGAGCTGTGAACTTAGAGTAGTCGCAGGTTGGCCAATCGTCGCGAGCATAGGCGGTGTATAGCTTTATAATTTTGGTGCTACACACGTCAGATCAAGTCCAAGGCTTCAAGAAGAGGAATCGAGCGCAGATCTAGAATGAAATGATCGCACGTCATCAGACTCATTTGCGGTATTGATCGTGGTTACTCAATCGATTGGCTACCACATAACCAGCATCTGGGTTTGGATAGCCGTACCACTGTAGCCTGCGCGATAAGGATAGAGGGCATTGTTTGCAGGGCTTCGGTTGTAGTAAAGAACTTCAAAGGTGAACTTTGACTGACGATTGTTCTTTGGGTAGAAGTTGAAGCCACCGCCATATTCTTGACCGCTTCCATTGGGACCAGTCACACCACCGGAGCGGCCGTACATACCTAATCTTTGTGGAATGAGACAGAAAGAAACGCTCCCGGCGCCTCCCTGCTGGAAGATGCTTGGAGCTTGGACCGATACGGGTGTTGGGGGTGTTATGGGTACTGTTACTGTTGGTATGTTTTGTCCGGAGTAGTCATCAAGTTGTCTGAAATAGTATTCAAAATTTACTGCGGTGCCTTTGTATTTCCATCCAATGTCAACAGTAGCAAGTTGGACACGAACTTTTGTGATCACGGTGTCTGTTTGAATTGCGCCTGGGGCAGAAATTGGTGTGCCATTGCTGAGACGGACGAGTGTATCTTCAGGGTTTGAGAACTCCACACTTTGTTGGCTGGTTGGTGTCAGCGCATGCATTCCGCTGCAGCCGAGGCGTACTACGGGCTCACGGTGGATCTCCATATCAGAGTAGTAGGGGCCATACGCTCCAAGAGGTTCCCATGTAACAATTCCTGCCCATGCCATTGCAGTGCCCGATCGATTCACACCTGCACGCGATCCATCAATGCCGTTCCATACTCCTCCACGATAGCGAAATTCACCATCAAGAAGCTTCCCTTTGAATTCAAATCCAGGGGAGTAAGAAGGTCGAAAAAATGTATTCGCCATGCTACGGTCGATACCCTGGACCCAGCGACTTGAGGTTCCCCACTCTCTGGTTGCTGCGACAAAGGAGACTCCTCCGAGCATCATGACTTGATCGTTGAATTTCCAGCCTGCAAAACCGAGCGGTGCAATAGCAGAGTTGTTTCCGTTATTCGTTGTTCCAAAGAGGGTAATTGAGTAACGCAGTCGTTCATCCGTGACATAACCCTCTGATGTAAGGAAAAATCTATTAATTTCAAAAACATTAATATTACTGACAGGGTATTGCGTAGGTGCAGTGGGTGCGCCAGGAATTCCTTTTATAGGCCCACTTGCTGTCCAACTTGTCACGGAACGTGCGAACTCAAACCAACGGACCTGGACGAAACCATTGAGATAAAAAGAGAATGGAAATGATTGACGATTTCTCGATGCGTAAACCTCAAGGCCCTTTAAATCTACAAGTGAGGTAGCCGGAATGTATCGAGGCCGTGGGATACCACTGAGTTGAGCGGCAAGCATCATTTCAGCTTCCTCGCGAACCACCGCGGCTAATTCAGGATCAGATCGAATAGCCGATCGCAAGTCGTCCTCGGCAGCATACGTACGCGGTTCGGGCGGTGGAATAGTTTCGTATTCGGCATCATCCTGATACGAGGCGATGGGTAATGAGAGGCCCGAGGGTTCTGCCCACACTGGTTGTGAGTTCAGAGCTGCAAGAATTACCGTGAGTGCACACAGACGTCCAAAACGCACGTGCGCATGGCAGACGTTTTCTCTCCGAACAAGTTCTCGGTTTCTGGAAGTACGCATGAACGATGGATTGGGCGGGAGTTTCTAACCCCGAGGCATCTATTTAGGTAATCGACACAGAATGTGTCGATTCTGAGGGTTTTTTGGATTGTTTGGGCAGCCTGTAAGGCTGGGCGAAATAAGGCAGATACGGCCGCCCGTAATTCCAGAAACAATGAAGTCGTCATGACTCTCCCCAGCTGTGCACAGCTTTGATCGTGCATGTGAAGCCGAACCTCTTCATTGAATGGTGCGTAAAGACTTAGGGGGAATGTGAAATGCTTTTGGTTTCTACACAGCAGAAAAGATGGGCAGGATTCTCGGTCATAGAACTTCTTGTAGCCGCTGCAGTTGTCGTACTTCTTGTAGGGCTTCTGCTGCCTGTCGTTCAGCGAGTGCGAGAAACCGGGAGACGCCTTTCGTGTCAAAACAATCTTAAGCAGATTGGTCTGGCCACTGCTCAGTTTGCTTCAGCGCATCGGGATCGCCTCCCACCTGGACGAATTCAGAAAGGAAATTTTAAAACCGTTTCATGGAGTAGTTTTTTTCTTGAGTTTATGGATCATGTTGATCGTCAGGCTACGTGGGCACCAGTCACAGACGCCGATCGTGTGACACACGACACTCGTCTGTTCTTGAATGCAGATTTTCGTTCCCAAGTAAATCACAAAGCAACAACAACGAAGATACAACAGTATCTTTGCCCGAGCGTTTCTCGAGAAGAGTCATCTCGTCACAATGACATAATCAGTGAATCGGGTGATTATTATGGAATGGCTTGTATCGACTACTCTGGGAACGCCGGTGTAAATCCAAACGAAGCACACTATTCTGATCACCACGGGCATCCCTATCCCTCCAATACTGGGGTGCTCTTGCTTCGTGAGGTCAGTGGTTTGAGTGAGGGCGTTCCCTACCGATGGATTACGGATGGGCTTTCCAAGACAATTCTGATTTTTGAATGGTCTGGTGTTGGCTTAGGTGGCGGGCAGGCCAGAGGCGTGTGGGCATCAGGGCTAAATTGTAATTATGTTGGCCATGCGCACCGAAATGTTTCACTGATCAATCCACCACCAGCAAAAGTCTGGGAGGCAGGGCCTAATGTACCCATGTTTTCTGACCATCCCGGTGGAGTAAATATTGTGCTATGCGATGGTTCGGTACGGTATTTGGCTGTTAGTACAGAAAACCATATTGTCTTGGCATTACTGACGCGTGCGTCAGAAGAAGTGGCAGGAAGTAGCGGGTAAGAAAACGGAATGCGTATGATGAACGCTGTGTCGAAGATTTCTGTCTTACAAAACAGATTCATTGAGTTCGCATTGTGCTAGAAGAGCGCCACCGTGCATTTTCAGTGTAGGCGGCAGGCCGGGATGTTGGATAAGATCGTTGAATTCGTTTGTCAAACCATATGATAGAATTTTAGTTATTTGAAATAATAGAAGGTAGGAACGTTTTCAGTAATGCTCGATCGCAGGTGGCTAGGTTTTGTTGCTGGTGTTTTTATAAGCCTACTTTTAGTAGTCATTCTTTTTGGATTGTTTCTGGTATCACCTTCTCGTTTTCGCACAACGATCGTGGCCAGCCTATTTCCGTATGACTTAAAATCGGAGAGTGCTCAGAAAACACGTTCTCAAACAATCCATGATATTCATGGTGATGTTCACCCCAAGAGTGGAGGTCATGGTCACGGAGACCACGGAGACCACGGAGATCACGGAGACCATGGAGATCATGGAGATCATGGTCATGCTGATAAAGTGGAAGTTTCTTTATCGTCGCAAGCGAGAAATGGTATCGGGCTACGTGAAGGGCCAGTAGTAGTCAAGTCATACAGTCGACCTGTCATTGTGCCAGGCATTATTGTTGAGAAGCCTGGTCGATCTCAGTACACAGTAATTGCTCCAATTACCGGTTATGTCACACAGGTCTATCGAACACCTGGAGGGTCAGTTTCACCAGGCGATCCCCTTTTTGAACTTCGACTCACTCATGAAGAACTTGTACAGTCACAAGTTGATTTGCTTGCTACTTCGGAGGCACTTGATGTTATTCAAAGAGAACTTCGTCGGCTTGAGAGCATCAATACAGAGGGACTCATTGCAAAAAAGAGAATCCTTGATCAGCAATATGAATTGCAAAAACTGGAGGGTCGGCAACGTGCTCAGAGGCAGGCATTGCTGTTACATGGACTTTCTGAATCTCAAGTGAAGACAATTCAGGAAAGCCGCACTCTTCTGGGTACGGTCATAGTCCGGGCACCTCAAGAGGATGAACTTGTCGTAGATGATGCTGAAGGCCAGCCCACGCTTCTGCTACAGCAACTCGATGTCGAGCGTGGCCAATATGTTGAAACTGGCGTGACGCTTGCCGTGTTAGTAGATCATCGAACATTAATGATTGATGCTGAGGCTTTTGAAAAGGATGCGATTGAAATTAGTGAAGCTGCTTCAGAGGGCAGGCCCATCGTTGCGATGCTTGAGACCGCGTCTGGAGAATATAGGGACATTCCGGGACTTACAATAGACTACCTTTCTAGTGAGGTTGATGCAGAAGCGAGAACATTGCACTTTTTTGTGTCGCTTCCGAATGAAAAGTTATCAGGTCCGGCCGGTAAACTGAGTTCGGAAACACTGAATTGGCGATATCGCCCCGGCCAAAGAGTGCGACTGCGAGTTCCAATTGAGGAGTGGCTGGACCAAATGGTTGTGCCAGCCACGGCTGTGGCTGAAGATGGTGTCGAACACTACGTCTTTATTGCGGATGGAGATCACTTCCATCAACAAGCAGTTGAGGTTGAATTTCGTGATCCAAAATGTGTTGTTCTTGCGAATGACGGGTCAATCCATCCAGGCGACATTATTGCTCTCACCGCTGCACAGCAGCTGCAATTCGCATTGAAGAGTCAATCAGGAACGACTGCTGATCATCATTTAGGGCATTCCCACTAAACCTGCTACCTGTCTCTGCACAAGGGAATGTCATGCTTGATGCTGTTATACGAGCTGCACTTCGCTATCGGGTTTTAACATCCGTCTCTGCTTTAGCAATTCTTTTTTATGGTGGCTTGGCTTGGCGTAACCTTCCGATCGATATCTTCCCGGATCTTGATCGGCCACGAGTAACAATACTGACAGAGGCAAGCGGGCTCGCTCCTGAGGAAGTAGAGATGCTTGTGACCGTACCGCTTGAGGCAGTTTTAACCGGGGCGAGCGGTGTTCAGACAGTACGAAGTTCCTCAGGTATTGGTCTTTCTGTCATTTGGGTTGAATTTGAATGGGGCTCAGATATTTATGTCAATCGTCAGATTGTTGCCGAGAAGATTGGATCAGCGCAAGAGCGACTGCCGAAAGGAATGCGTCCTCATATTGCGCCGATCTCTTCGATCATGGGGCAGGTTATGCATATTGGCATCGAAAGTGTTCATGGCAAAACGGCTCCTATTGACCTACGAACATTCGCAGATTGGGTTGTTCGTCAGCGTTTGTTGACCGTGCCAGGAGTTGCGCAAGTTATCACCATGGGTGGTGGTCGCAAACAGTTTCAGGTTTTGGTTAATCCTGATTTGATGTTGCAATACGGAGTCTCACTTCATGATGTTGAGCAGGCCGTCCGAGCCAGCAATTCAAATGCTACTGGTGGCTATCTCGAGCGAGCCGGGAATGAGCTGCTGGTTCGCGCATTAGGCCGAATCAAAACAGTAAATGATTTGAAGGCTGTTGTAGTGAAGGCAAGGGAGGACCGCCCGGTGGTCTTGGGGCAGGTGGCTCGAGTTGTAGAGGGAGCGCAATTAAAAAGAGGTGATGCGGCTGTCAATGGAAAGCCAGCCGTTCTTGTAGTTGTTTCAAAGCAGCCTGGTGCTGATACTCGTCGTTTGACTGAGGATGTCCTTAGTGCAATCGAAAGCATCAGCCAGTCTCTCCCGGCTGATGTTCGAATCACCCCAGATCTTTATCAGCAAAAAACATTTATTGATTTAAGTATTTCAAATGTAATCGAAGCATTACGAGACGGAGTCTTGCTTGTAATTGTTGTTTTGTTCTTATTTCTTCTCAATGTTCGTGTGACATTTATCACGCTTACGGCAATACCCCTATCGATCATGATCACGGCCATCGTCTTTCAGGTTCTTGGTATGTCGATTAATACGATGACTTTGGGCGGATTAGCTGTTGCAGTAGGTGAACTTGTTGATGATGCGATTGTCGATGTCGAAAATATTTTCCGTCGCCTCCGTGAAAATAGTCAACGGACGGTACCGCATCCAATCCTTCGTGTTGTTTATGAGGCAAGTCGGGAAGTCCGAAGTTCTATTGTCTTCAGTACAGCTCTTGTCGTTCTTGTTTTTGTTCCACTCTTTGCACTCGGGGGAATTGAAGGGAAATTATTTATGCCCCTCGGCTTGGCTTATATTATTTCTATCCTTGCATCTCTTGTCGTCTCCTTAACGGTCACGCCTGTTCTGTCGTACTGGTTGTTGCCTGGTTCAACTGGTTCTCGAAAATATCGCAAAAGCTTTGTTCTTAATATTTCCCAATCTTTAGTAGGGTGGGCGAATCGTTTCAGCATTCGGTATCCAGCAATTGTCTTAGTGGTGGTAGCTGGATGTTGTGTAGCTAGTATTGTGACCCTTGCGCGGCTCGGGAGAGATTTCTTACCTCCCTTCAACGAAGGTAGTGTTCAGGTCAATGTCTTTTTGCCCCCAGGAACATCGCTCACCACATCAAATGCAATCAATGCGATGGTTGATGAACGTATTGGAACAGTTGAAGGCGTTTTGAACGTTAGTCGCCGGACAGGTAGGGCAGAAATGGACGAGCACGCGGAAGGAGTGAATACATCAGAGATCCTTGTGTGTTTAGATCCGACTGCGAGCCGCAGTCGTGAGCAATCAATTCAGGATATCAGAGAAAAGGTTGAGAACGTCCCAGGCGTTATTGCATCAATTGAACAGCCTCTCTCACATCTCATCAGCCACATGCTTTCAGGAGTAAAAGCACAGGTGGGCATTAAGCTTTATGGAGACGATCTTGTTTTATTACGGAAAAACGCCGAGCAGATAAAAGAGGCAATTGCTGATGTGCCCGGTGTTACTGATCTTTTAGTAGAGCAGCAAACGGAACTGCCTCAACTCAAGATTCAGATCAATCGAGAAAAACTAGTGCAGTATGGCCTTACAGTTGAAACAGTCAATGAGTTTATACAGACAGCAATGTACGGCAGAACCGTGTCACAAATAGTTGATCGTCAGCGTGTGTTTGATCTTATTGTACGGATGGATGAACCGTATCGAGTCGATGTTGAAAAGCTGGGGGACTTGTCAATTAATCTGCCAACGGGCGGGCGAGTCCCGCTCGATGCTGTTGCTGTTATTAGGGAAGGTAGTGGACCGAATACGATTAACCGAGAAAATGCGAGGCGGCGTATCGTTATTCAATGTAACACGGTCGGGCGTGACCTTGATGGGGTGGTTCGAGAGATACAGAAGCGGCTTAAACTAATTGAGACCGGGTTGCCCCCGGGGTCCTTCCTTGAATACGGAGGCCAGTTTGAGAGCCAGAGGCAAGCAACAAGGATGATTGCTTTGTTAAGCCTGGTATCACTGGGTGGAATGTTCGTACTTCTCTATACGTTATTTCACTCTGTAAATCTCTCTCTGCAGGTACTTGCGGCATTACCTATGGCAGCTATTGGAGCTATTGGTGCACTCGTACTCACAAACCAGTCATTGACTATTGCAAGTATGGTTGGCTTCATATCACTCTGTGGAATTGCTTCGAGGAACGGAATTCTCCTGATAGCTCATTATCTTCATCTCGTTCGACATGAAGGAGAAGGTTTTACTCGAGATATGATAGAGCGGGCAGGGAAAGAGCGGGTTGCACCGATGCTGATGACGACGCTCACTGCGGGTATCGCGTTGGTGCCACTTGTTTTGGCTGCAGGTGAACCAGGGAAGGAAATTCTCTATCCAGTGGCAACAGTCATTCTTGGTGGCCTGATCAGTTCGACTATTCTTGATTTCTTTGTACACCCGGCCTTGTTCTGGTGCTTCGGTATGCGAGATGCAGAAAAAGCAATAGGAAAAGCCCGAACTGATGTCTTAGCGGCACCCTCACGGTAGCTTTGCAAGTAGGCTTGTTTTTGGAACAAGGCGCAGGCGCCTGGGAGGCAATGAGGCTGAAAACAGTC
>JADHSL010000060.1 GCA_016776925.1 Pirellulales bacterium
TTCGGAAAACGTAGGCGTTTTTGTGCAATTTATTTCTGTGACGATACTCTCCAGAGGAACAAAAGAGGACTGAGGCAGCAGCTGACCAATCGGAATCACGCCCTTCATAAATCGATCAATCGTGGTCTCTATGAAAGCACCGCAAGGTTCTTTGGAGCTACCAACGAGAAAACGCCGCTCACCATGAAGTGAGCGGCGCCCTCGCCTAAACAGGATTTGAGTTGGCCTGGGCTACCAGCCCCGAGGGGCTGGTAGCTTCAAGCTCGATTCTTAGAAGTTCCAGATGACGTCGCAACCACCGTAGAACTGGCCGTTATTATTCAGGTTCGGTCCGTATGGCATGTTACCAGGGCCACCTGCCTGTGCCTGATTGCGGCTATACCAGTCATACCGTACTTCTGGACGAATGACTAAGTTGTTGCCAACAAGGTAGTTCAGACCCCAAGTTGCTTCCCAGAAGTTTCCGGCAAAGCCGTTTCCGTTACCGGTAAGGGCACCGTCACGGAAGCCACCGGTAGAAACACGGTATCCATTCACATCTGAGAACCACTCCAATCGAAAACCACCAATCAGGTAATCTGTGAAGTTGTAGAACACGTAATTATTGACACCGTACCAATACGCTGAACCAGCCTGCTGGCCTTGTGTTTGAACAGCGGTATTAGCATGTGCCTGATAACCAATGTCACTCTGGTACACATAAGTCAACTTGTCGGTCAACTCATTTGAGTACACAATACTCGTGACTGATCGAGCACCAATAAAATCTTGGCCACCAGCATTCTGTGCCCCAGAGGCTTCATTGCCACTTGAATTGGCAATAGTAAGAGCCTGCAGTCCATCAGAGCTGGAGAATGTTACAGCTCCAAGGAACGCTGCATTACTTGTACTTCCCTGAGTAGGGTTCGCCTGGTTTGTTGGCAAACCAATGTCCCAGTTATCCCAACCGTTGGTGATACCAGCGATGATGGACAACTGATCGTTTGGATTCCACGTGCCAAGTACACCAGTATGGGTAAACGGTTCGCCATACTGCATGGTGTAAGCATGCGTGTAGAAGAAGTTACCGATCGCCGGCACGACTTCATATCCAATCAGGGTGTAGAAATGTCCAAACTTCACATTCAGCGTTTGGTTTCCGACTTCACCATAAAGCTGTGGCATAGCCAAGCCATAATAGCGACCAGTGTTCCAATTGGCATCGAAACCACCTGCTAGCGTGTAGTTGTAGTCAGTACCATACAAGAGGTCAACTCGACCACCCAGGCTGATTCCATCATCTTTCAGAATCCGCTCATTGATGAGGTAGAGCTGATTCATCTGACCCTGCCACGCACGATCATTAAACGTGATCGGACCATTCCAAGGGGAGCCCAAGGCATTAGCACCAATACCGAGTTCGAGGAAACCGTAGGTCTCAATACCACGGTCTAATAAAAAGTCTGTTTCGAGGTAACGCGTTGCTCCCTCTTCAATTGCTGCTTCTTGCGGTGCAGCTCCACGATACTGATAGACGTCCTCATCGGGTACGCCTGCACGAGGCATCAGCGTGACGGGCGCTTGCCCTTCAGCCTGTGCAAATGAATCATAAATGCTGGTATCGACTTGTGCCGGTACTGTTGGTTCTGCACCAACAACCGTTGAAGTCACCAGACCAGCGGCTACCCACAATGGCAGCTTTAACTTTAGGAAACGCATGTTCGAAACTCCCCCAAATCCATAGGTGTAAAACTCAGGCGGCATCCATTGCTACCTGTTCGGCGTGTAGGTATTTGGGACATCTTCCGCCAAAAGAAATTTCCCACGAAACCCACGAAGGAATTGTCGTCAGAACAGTCCAGAAGAACTGACTGCCAAAGCAGAAAGCCGCATACTTTTCCAAATCGGTATGATCGGAATGTAAAGATAGAGGAAACAGGCGACCTTTACGGCCTGAGGACACCTTCCAGCATGGCGTCAACAAACGACTCTGGGTCAAAGGTCGCGAGATCATCTGCTGATTCACCAAGCCCGACAAATTTGACGGGCAACTCAAACCGTTCAGCCACAGGCACAATCACCCCACCTCGAGCAGACCCATCAAGTTTTGCCAAAACGATACCGGTGCAGCCGGCAGCCTCCTTGAAACCCTCTGCTTGAGAAAGAGCATTCTGGCCAGCTGTTGCATCAATCACAAGTAACACCTCATGGGGTGCATCAGGAATCTGTTTGCTTATCACGCGACGGATTTTCCCAAGTTCCTGCATTAAGTTTGATTGATTCTGGAGTCTTCCAGCTGTATCAATAATGCAAATATCAAAGCTTCCTTCGACAGCCTGTGCAACTGCCCGATGAGCGATGCTCGCAGGATCAGAGCCAGGATCACCACGGACAATATCTGCCCCTAAACGACCTGCCCACATTGATAGTTGCTCGACGGCGGCAGCACGAAATGTATCACCCGCCCCAAGAACAACACGGAGCCCCGCCTCGGTAAACCGACGAGTCAGCTTCGCAATTGAGGTAGTTTTCCCTGATCCATTAACACCCGTCACCAAAATGACGGTTGGCCCGGATGACGACTGAACAAGATCTCCAGTCGTCCCTGCAAGCTTTTCAGAAAGCGTTCGACGAATTGACTCAACCACAACCTCTGGGTCAACAACTCGTGAACGCAGCCGCTCCCCGACATCTTTCACAATAGCTTCGGCTGCAGAGGGCCCCATATCAGTTCGCACCAGAGCGCCGCGAAGCTCCTCAAGAAATGGTGTATCAACATGTCGCCCCTCTTGCTTGAGTAAATCGCGGACGTCTGTATTGAGAACCTGTGCAGTCTTTGACAAGCCTGCCCGAAGACGATCGAAAACACCTGGCTTGGCCGCAACAGGCTGCTCTCCTTCACTTGATGACTCAGACGCAGATTTTCCGAAGCGAAATAATGCCATGACTACTTATTTATCGTGAATGAAAATGAGGAACGAAACAGCTAAACCTAGACATCAGTTGGGCTTGGTTCTTCTTCTAATGTCTTTCGAAGTTCTTCCCGATCGTCGAGGCAACGCCCGAGTATTCCGCTCACAAATGGAGCTGAATTTGCTGAGCCATAGCGACGCGCAAGCTCAATACCTTCGTCAACAACAACTGGCCCAGGCGTGTCAGAACACGCAAGCTCAAACACAGCCAGCCGTAAAACAGCACGGTCGGTTGAAGCCATTCGACTTACTCGCCAATGTTCAGACCGCTGATCGAGAAGACCGTCAATCTGCTGCTGATGTTGCGAAACACCTTCAACAAGTGCCTTCGAAAAAATAACTGAGGCCGAATCCTGGAGCCTGGCATACAAAAAAGGCTTGTAATCTATCGAGGCAGCCGAAGGATTAAGATCAAACTGATACAGCACCTGAAGAGAGACTTCGCGGGCACGACGGCGGGTCGACATAATTAAGCAATCCGAACAATTGAATGGGAATCGAAAGTATAAACGATAAGTATAATGGAGTCTTAGGAGATGATGAATCAATTCTTAGGAAGATCTTCCAACAGGTTCATCATGGCAATCGCAGCCTTCGCACACTCATCGCCTTTGTTGCCAACATCACCACCAGCCCGGGCCTCTGCCTGACCTCGCGTCTCACACGTGAGCAACCCGAAGAGAACGGGAATTCCACACTGCCGACCAACACTCTCTACACCATTGGCAACCGCTGTATTGATATGTTGATCATGAGTTGTCTCACCACGAATAACTGCACCGAGACACAGCACCGCTGCAAATCGTCCACTACCGGCAAGAGCATGAGCAGCAAGCGGCAACTCGAAAGCTCCGGGAACTTCCGCTATTTCAATTCGGTCAGATGAAACACCAGCGGCATTAAGAGTCTCGACCGCCCCGTTTACCAGTCGGCCTGTGATTGCCTCGTTATATTTCGACACAGCAATTGCAACGCGCACAGTACCCGGAACAGACGCCGTTTGTAATGCATATTTCTTGCAGCCTGCAACTGCTTCACTATGGGGAACAGATTGTGGTGGAACCCGCATGTATGCCTCAAGACTTCAGACTTTGTAGGAACTCATGGTTTGAGCTCGTTTTTGACAAACGATTGATGAGCAACTCCATTGCATCGGGTGGATTCATTTCGCTGAGCACTCTTCGCAATACGCTTGTTCGTCGAAACTCATCACTACTAAGCAGCATTTCTTCGCGTCGCGTGCCAGATCGATTGATATCAATTGCCGGGTACACACGCTTATCGACTAGCCGACGATCAAGAACAATCTCCAGGTTACCGGTCCCCTTGAACTCCTCGAAAATAACATCGTCCATTTTACTACCCGTATCAACTAGGGCC
Organism: Pirellulales bacterium; assembly: GCA_016776925.1. Taxonomy (GTDB): domain Bacteria; phylum Planctomycetota; class Planctomycetia; order Pirellulales; family UBA1268; genus UBA1268. The sequence goes on from JADHSL010000060.1 coordinate 4,332, forward strand.
GTTGCGACAATTGTAAGCGAACCGCCCTCCTCTACTTTTCGGGCACTCCCAAAAAACCTCTTCGGCCTTTGCAACGCATTGGCATCAACACCGCCAGAGAGAATCTTCCCCGAGTTTGGAACCTCAGAATTCCAAGCTCGTGCAAGACGAGTGATCGAGTCGAGGAAAATAACGACATCTTTGCCATATTCAACGAGCCGCTTTGCCTTTTCGATCACCATATCGGCTACCTGAACGTGCCGGCTCGCATTTTCATCGAACGTCGAACTAATTACTTCACACCCTGGCCCCTGCACCTGACGCTCCATGTCGGTGACCTCTTCTGGCCGCTCATCAATCAGAAGCATAAACACAAACGCTTCTGGGTAGTTCGCTAATACCGCTTTTGCCATCTTCTGCATAAGGATCGTTTTTCCTGCACGCGGAGGACTCACGATAAGCCCTCGCTGACCAAATCCAATCGGAACGATCAAGTCAACGATTCGTGTCGATAGCTCTTCGGGAGTGGTTTCGAGTTGAATCCTTCTGTCCGGATGAAGTGGCGTGAGGTCATCGAAGAACACATTACTGGAGAGTCGTGCAGGGTCATCTCCATTAATTGCCTCAATACGGAGTAACGCAAAATACCGTTCGCTTTCTTTCGGCGGACGAATCTGACCCGCGACACTCATGCCATTGCGCAGACCAAAGCGTCGTATCTGGCTTGGCGAAACATAAATATCATCCGGGCATGCCAAGTAGTGGTAGTCAGGACTCCGTAGAAAACCAAATCCGTCTGGCAGAATCTCAAGTGTTCCCTCACCAAACATAAGCCCGTTGAGCTTCACTCGTTCTTTCAGAATCTTAAAAATAAGATCGTGCTTCTTATCGCCTGCGATTTCGTCAACCTTTTCAGACCGAGCTAACTCAATGAGTTCTGCCATTGAGAGCTTCTGCAGTTCAGCAATTTTCGTATCGTTCTGCTTGAGCAGGTCATACCGCTCCCGTACTTCCATATCATCAGCATCAACTTCCGTCGCAATCTCCTCTGCGATAGATAGTGGCTTATCTTCAGGTTCAGCTGGCAGCTCTTCCGGTGTACGATCGTTGTCTGACATCAGTCTTCAGCTCTCGAAATGAGATTTACTTCGCAACAAAGCCATTCTATTGAGGGAGCAAAACCTGAGGCCTGGTAATCTCAATACAGTTCGTTGCAAGCAAACCAGTGGAAGGAAGTGGGGCGGGAATCGAGAATGAACTTCAGGACGAATCGTGCGTGAGTTCCTCCCAAAGCTTCTCAATCTGATTCTCAGTATAGGCAATATCGACTGATGTATCCACGGTGGAAAGTGCCCGGAAAGATGACAAGTCGTCTGGAAACCCTTGACTCCATGCTTCTTCTCGTGCTGCAACCTGTTCAGTAGATAGCCCACGGACCGCTAATCGCCGATGCCTTACAGAATCCTCACACTCAAGCCGAATGAGCCGATCACAACGAGTGTGAAACCCAGCCTGCACAAGCAGCGGCACATCAAGCACGACAACCGTCTTTCCTGATCCCTGATCGTCTCTCTGAGCAATCACTTCGAGCCGTTCCTCAAGCGATTTTCGAACCCTCGGATGAATAATGCCCTCTAAATCCTTCAATGCATTTTTCTGCTCTGGCTGATCACCAAATACGCATTCCGCTAGACGTGAACGATCAATCTCATTGCCCATGAAGACGCTGGCACCAAAACGCGTTCGGATCTGCTCCTGAACCCTCTGGTCCGTCAGTGCATCATGCGTTAACGCATCGGCATCGATGACAACTGCACCATGCTGCCGGAACAGATTAGCAACTGTTGTTTTCCCTGCTCCGATTTTCCCAATAAGACCCACGATAGTCATACGGACGACCTTTATTTTTCACAATCAGCCCATGTTGCTCCAGTCTGCACTGAAACTTCCAGCGGCACTTCAAGATTCATGGCGTTTCCCATCTCATGCACAACAAGTGACTGAAGTGGCTCAGATTCAGCGTTCGGATATTCAAAGAGCAACTCATCATGAATCTGAAGCACAAGAAACGATGACAACTTGTCACTGACGAGCCGCTGCGCCACTTTCAGCATCGCCAGCTTAATGAGATCTGCAGCAGAGCCCTGCACGACAGTATTCACTGCTGTCCTTTCCGGCAAGGAAAGCGCAAAGACACCTCCAGCCCCTCGACGTCCTTCGTGATCACGAACACCGTCTATTGCCCGTCGTCTTCCCAACATCGTTGCAACGCCTCGTTCAACCCGACACCGATCAAGCACTTCATCAATAAATTGAGAGGCACCAGAAAATTTCTCAAAATATGCTGCAATGAATTCCGCTGCCTCAGGCTGGGAAATACCGAGTGCCTTCGCCAACCCAAATGCTGACTGTCCGTAAAGAATCCCAAAATTCACGGCTTTGGCTGTCCGCCGCATTTCAGAGGTCACCTCTTCTGATTCCACCTCAAAGACGGCCGCCGCTGTTCGAGTATGTATATCCTCTTCGTTGCGAAACGCTGCAAGCATCGCAGTGTCACCAGAGAGGTGCGCAAGAATACGCAGCTCAATTTGTGAATAATCCGCGGCAAGAAAGTGCCACCCCTTCTCTGCTGGCCGAAAAGCAGACCGAATCTGCTGCCCTTCTGCAGTTCGAATCGGGATGTTTTGAAGATTCGGATCGCTTGAACTCAGCCTTCCAGTTGCCGTAACAGTTTGATTAAACGTGGTATGGATTCGGTTTGTTCGTGGATCAACGAGAAGCGGAAGTGCATCAACATATGTACTTTTAAGCTTTGAATACTTGCGGTGCTGCAGAAGTTTGGCTGGCAATTCATGAAGAGGCGCGAGTTCTTCTAACACTTCGGCATCTGTACTTGGTCCCGTCTTCGTTCGCTTGACGACTGGCAGGCCCTGCTCTTCAAACAGTACCGTCCGAACTTGCAACGGCGAGGAAAGTGAGAATGCATGCCCTGCCAATTCATGCGATTCTTTCTCAAGTATTTTTATTTGTGACGAATAGTCTTCTGACAATCCAGAAAGTAGTTTCGTATCAACGCGAACGCCCCGACTCTCCATTCCGGACAGCACTTCTGCAAGCGGCAGTTCTACGTCAGAAAAAAGAGAGCCAAACCCACCCGCTTGAATTTCCTCAGAGAGTCTCTCAATCAATGATGCAACACCGTGGCAAGAAGATGCAGCCTGCTCTGCTGTCTGGGGTACGTCCTGAACGTCACCTCCTGATGAGTCCACATCGGCAAAACGGTCGAGGAGATCAGAAAGCCCTTGATTTCGCTGCCCTGCATCAAGGAGATGGCCTGCGATCAACGGATCAAATTGCAGGCCAATCAAATCAACACCGAGTCGAGACAGGGCCACTCTCTGCCGTTTCAGGTCATAGCCAACTTTTGGCACCCGTGGATCAGATAATATCTTCCGAATCGCCTCAGAGGATGTGATCTGCTTTGCAGAAAACCAAACACTCGACTGAATATCTGAATCCGTGTGAGCCAGAAGAGCCAGTCCTGTAACTTCCGACCACACCGGAGGCTCTCCGGCTTTGCTTCGGCCTCGCGATGCAGACTCAGTGACAGTTACAACCAAACAACCACCATTCGAAAGCCTCTCTCGTAGCTTCTTCACAGCTGCTGTCACTGCAGAAGCCTTTGCCGGTAGCACAGGCGCCGGATAGCCAGCTTGTTCGCCTTGGTTCTCATCACCAATCGCCAACAGCCCTTGGCCGTCAGACTTTATCGGCTTTGCAACAGAAGTCTTTCCACCGGAAAGACTCTGCACTTTTTTCACAAGCGTCTTAAAACCCAGTTGCTGTAAGAACTGGAGAAGCGGCTCCGGATCTGGACGTTGAACAACAGCTGATTCCCACGAAATCTCGATCGGTGTATTCAGTTCAAGCTGAATGAGACTTCGGCCCTGCCTCGCAGTACCTCCGTGTAACGCAATGTTTTCTTGACGCTTTTTCCCTTTGACCTCATCGCATCGAGACAGAATTTCCTCAAGCGTTCCAAACTGTTGCAAAAGACTGGATGCAATCTTTGGACCAATACCCGGGATGCCCGGCACATTATCGACCGCATCGCCCACAAGTGAAAGATAATCGACAACCTGATCAGGCCTTATCCCCCAATCTGCCAGCAGTTCAGCCTCACCAACAAAGGCATTGTTTCGTAAATTCAAAAGCCGAACATGTGGCCCAAGAAGCTGCCGAGCATCTTTGTCTGATGTCACGAGCGTACAATCACCTCCAGCGGCAACGGTTTGCACTGCAAGCGTGGCAAGTACATCATCCGCTTCGTAGCCAGCAAGTTCAAGACACGGCACACCGAACACTTCAAGTAATTTTTTCACGAGAGGCAACTGCGGAACAAGGTCAGCAGGCATCTCTGAACGTGTTGCCTTATAGGCCTCAAATTGCTTATGACGAAACGTTGGCTCTGGCGTATCAGAGCCACAAAACAAATAGTTTGGTTTTTTCTTTTCCGTAATGTCTATCAGGTCACGCGTGAGACCGAATATGACCGAGACCGGTGTGCCTTCGGGGCTACTCATTTCAGGCAATGCATGAAAGAGCTGATAGACGCGAGAAAAGAGGTCGATAACCCAGACAGTCTGCCCCGAAAGATCGACATCGTTTTGAGATTGTTTTTGTGCCATAGCGCGGTGCATAGATCATACCACCCAGTGGACCACTTCGACCACATACAAGACACGACCGCCACACATGTGTGGCGAGAGCGTCCTGCAGACGCACTGGTGACACGAAGACAAAGCCACCGCAGAGTCCGCCGTGGGGTCTCAGATCCATGCCCGCATGCTAATCACCGCTCGGTGGCTCGTACTCAAAGTCTTTCCACTTCATAGCACGTCGAAATGGCTCGATCCGTAAAATAACCTCGCCGTTCTGAAAAATGCGAACCGTGCCACTCGTTTCACTCACAGCAACTGCCACACTTTTTGTCCTTCGTGTGATTGCCGCTGCCGCCCAATGTCTCGCGCCAAGGCCTTTCGCCACAGAAACGCTTTCCGCTGATGCGTCAATATAGCGCGCTGCTGCTTCAATTGTTCCATCGGCACTGACAACAAACGCACCGTCAAGCTGTGCTATTTCTTTCAGCCCTTCACGGACACGACCATCATTGAGCTTGCGTTCACCGCGATTGTATCCACGAACTGGATCAAATCCTGTTGAGTGACTCGACTGAATGACTTTTCGGGCATCGCCAACCACAAAAAGTGTGCCGACAGGTTTTCCTTCCCGCCCCTCGCGACCAATCTCAACAGCCATATCAACTACGAACTTGAGCGTCTCAAGTGGCACTTTTGTATCAAGGTTTCGTAAATCACGACTCGTCAACTGGCCAAGATGCTCCGTCAATCGGAGCACACTTACGGAATCTACTGTGCCCGCCTCAAACCCACTGTAAGCAGCGACTACTTGAGATTCCGGACCTATCTTGTCTTCAGCGACACACTCAAGCAGGGCTTGCGTTAATCTCTCATGCACAGGGAGACCGGTCACATCGATCATAATTCGACTCATACCATGGTCCGCGACACCAACAAGATGCGATTCATCGTCTGAGGCTATCAATACGGTTCGCGTACCGAGCAAGTCACGGAGCCGCGACCAATCAAGTCGTTGTTCCACAACGAGAAGCAACGCCGCCGAATCAGTCACATCAACGAGTTGCGATGCGGCTTCAAGGATTTGCACTAGCTGTGGAGAGAGTACTAGTGTGCTCATGGCTGCTGACCGCAAAGGCTGAAAAACTGACGCCGTATGAATTTCTTATTAGAAAGATACGGGCGACTCGCTTCGCATTCAAGAAAGACGTTTTACAACCGGGTCTTATCATCGTTCGGCAGCGTCGCCTGTCGAATTTCTTCATCAGATCGAGCCACCTCGACTGTGGCAGCCGCCTTCATGGGCCCCGTAAAAGCAACCACATTTCCCGGGAGCACCACACCCCATACTCGCTCTTGATAGATAGACAAGGAGTGCAGTGCGTGGCCAAGCGGGCCATCTTTCCAGTTTCGTCCAGGCTCTCGAGCAAGCGCTGTGGCAACAAACTCTGCTGCTGCAATGATGCGATTTTCATAAAGCTTCTCTTGATCCAGAGATGCTACAAGCCATTCCAAAATGTGCCCAGTTGTTTGCACTTTCCGATCAATATCGTCGTCTCGGTTGTCGGGGTACTTAAACCACTCAGTACTGAATGAACCATCCCTATTCTGCAGACGTCGAAGGGTCAGGGACTGATATTCCCGAACATAGGTGTTGGCCCGCCGATACACCCCATCCAATTGTCCCGTTGCTTTCAGCCGTCGCTGGCAACCATACGCAAGACTAAAAAGGCGATGCGTTCCACCGCAGGGCGCTGTTCTGATCGGCTGGCGAAGTTCTTCCTCCATCAAACGCTCAAGCGACCACATTTCTCCATCACTGCTCCGCCAGACAGCATCTGTAGGGAGATAATGGGCAAGCCCGATCAGTGCGAATGTTAATTCTGTCCCGGAGCGACAGTTCAGCTTTTCATCCTCGATGAGGTCAGCAACGGTAAAGTTCTTCCCTCCAAGCAAGAGCGGTGACTTTGCCGAGACTCGACATTGTGCAAGGATCGCCAGATACTGTGCCGAATGCCCCTGCAAGCCAACGCCGTACAATGCATGTGGCCTCCCATCTCGCAGGGTAAGCATGACCTGCCCCCGGCACCGCCCACCGGAATTCGTCCAACCGATTGCGTTGACTAACTCTCCTCGTGGGCCACCGACGCGGATCTTTGTGGGGATACCGAATCCTACAAAACCATGCATAATTTCCCACGGGCTATGATGAGAAGTATTCATCGGCCTGCGTTGATAGGTCGCAAGCGTCTGAGCGATCCTCACTCGCAAACGCTGAAGTCTCGAAGACTTTGGCGGCAGCGACCCAATTGGCTTCTTACTTGCATACGGGTTTGATGATGCTGCGGTTACACGAACAGGAGTCTGCCTCCCTCCAGCCCCATTGCCTGCCGAGGAGGCAACTCGCTGCTCCTCAATCACAGCCAACTCTGAAGCATCAAAAATGGGCTGGTACTTTGGTTGCTCAGCGGGGCCGTACGTTGGGTCAACAGCAACACGAGTAACATGCTCGCCAACAGCCTGAATTGCCTCAGCAAAACGAACAAAAGACTCCCAATCATATTCAATTTTTGATACAGAAGTCTTCTTTGAATCTTTCGTTGGGATGCCTGCTAGCTTTTTTTTGCCCGCTTGCTTTTCAGCGACTGTCGGTGGCCTTGGTGTCGGGACAGCGATAAGTTGCGGTGTTGGTTCAGGAGCACGGAGAAACCGATCGACAAATCTACCTCGCGGGGCAGCCGCGAAGATAAACCCCTCGACAAGAACAACACAGACAAGAGCACTAACGACAGCCACAGTTGTTACGAACTGCTTTCCTTCACTGCCTGAAATGAACCACTTCTGACATCGAAGAAACGTGAATGCTTTTCGGCGAGCAGGCTCTTTGTTCACGTCAATGACAGGAGGATGTTGTGGCACAGTAGTCGCGTCAAGTTGAGGATTCGATTCGTGGCGCATCCGTCACTCCACAGACCTTCTGTGGCATACCTGACGTAAGCCCATATCAGCATCAATACACAGCCCCTTTAACCCCACACAAGTGCAAGAGATCAGGGAAACTCAAGGAGGAATCGTCTGTTGCAACAGATACGGTGGTTATCGGCCGGACCCAAACAGGAAAACGGCTATCAGCCGGGGACCGAAAGAACCTATCCAAACTCTACAATCGGCCAGCTCGTAGCTTTTTCAGCAATTTTTTACTGAAGTCGCTGGCACACACAGATCACCCTGTAATTTCAGCCGTTTTTGAACCAATGGAGGATTTATTTCAAACGACTGGAAACAGAATAACAGCTAGAGGCAACGTCTTGGGAATCTCACTTGAATCAAAATTTTTTCGAATTTTGTGTTTTGATCAAGCCTAGAAAATCTGTCGCCATACCTCGGCAACTGACCATTCTTGACGATACTCAGCAGGATCTGCCGCCCATTCACGCCACGTATTCACGTCATTCCCAAGGTCACGACCGCTCACTTCCTTTAGTGACGCGACCGCTCGAAATTGGACTGCAGGATCGGGTGCCTCAAGTGCTTCAGCAAGCACGGGTATGGCGGCTTCGTTACCGAGAGCACCTAAATCTCGTATCGCGTGAAGCCGTACGTCAACATCCTCGTCGCTCCGGAAACGATTTGCCAGATATTGAACCGCCTCGTCCCCTCCAATCTGAAGCCAGGCATCACAGGCAGCAATTCGAACAAGTGTTTCTGGATCATCAAGTCCTCCTATACAGATGGCGCGCGAAGACGGGTTATCGAAATCAGCACAGAGGTGCAGTATTTCAGCTCGTACTCGAGGATCGTGTTCGGCCAACATTTCATTGACAAGTTCCCTTGAAAACTCTGCCTGGTCCTCAGAATCACCACCTCTTGATTTCTTCGCCTGTTGTCTCAGTTCTTTGATTCTTTGATCTGCGTTAAGCCCATACTTTTCTTTTTCAATTGCAGACTGTTGCGAATCTATCCACGGAAGGGAACTTGCGCAGCCAGCCACAAAACAACTGAGAACACACCCAGCAAGCAAAGCTACTCTTGTATTTTTTTGTACAGCCATGGGACGACTCTGAAACAGACATAGTGACATTGTGTAAAAAACCCTCTGGAATACAGCGTGTAGGGATCGATACTCTTTAAGCAGGAAAGTACTCATTCACTCGCCACTACACCAACACCAAAGCGGCCCTGTAAACCAGAAAACAGACGACCTGCTTTACCCAGACTGCCGTGCCGCGTGTGCTACTCCTTGTAGAATTCCCAACAAAAGAGACTCGAGCATAAATACATGCGTACGGTACAGTAGTGGTCTGTCTTTTCCTCTTAGAGCAAGTCGTACCGTTTATGGGTAAACGCTATTCCTTCATCTGCTTGGCACCTGTTTTCATTGCTGTCTTCGCAGCGCAGGTCCATTCGTCACCTCCTGTGATGAAAGAAGAACTCTCCAACATAATTCAAGTCTTTCAGCGGGCGTCTGAAGGTCACCAAGAAACACTGCGTGGAAAACTTCTTGCAGAGGCTCAAGACGGCAGCCTTCTGCTCGAAGATAACCAACAGGTGCTTCACGTCATCCCTGGTGAAAGCGTTACCCATCGTGAGATATTTGATGAGGAGTACTTGCTTACACCAAAAGAGTTGGGGCAGGAAATCGTAGCTGAGCTTCCAGCCGGGTTTACATTTCTCACGACTCGACACTACGTGATTTGCTATGACACCTCACTCGGGTATGCCCGCTGGTCAGCAGCCTTACTTGAGCGACTTTTCAGTGGCTTTCATGCTTTTTGGTCACAGGCTGGACTTGATGTCAGTCAGCCCGAACAGCCTCTCATAGTCATCATTTTTTCTAATCGCAATGACTACGAACGTGCAGCCAAAAAAGAAGTTGGGGATGCCTCTCATAGCATTGTTGGATACTACAACCAACTGACAAATCGAATCACTACCTATGACATTACAGGAAGCGACTCGACCGATACGACACCGAGCCAATCTTCTCATTCAGTCGGCATCGAGATTTTACGAAACCCTCGAGCCTCGAGTCTTATTGCAACACTTGTACACGAAGCAACCCATCAACTCGCATTCAACGCTGGCCTGCACGTTCGGCTTTCTCCAACCCCAGTCTGGCTGAGCGAAGGAATCGCAACATACTTCGAGACACCCGACCTCACAAACTCCAGGGGGTGGCGATCGATTGGCGCCATCAATACCACCCGGCTTGAGTTGGTGGTTCAGCAATTCACACCAGGCCTTCTTTCACGCTTTATTGCAGATGACAAACCCTTTCACGATTCGGACGAAGCACTCGTTGCGTATGCACACGCGTGGGTCTTCGTCTCGTTTCTGGCAACCATGAAAAAAGATGCCTTTTGTTCATATGTTGCACATTTCGATACAAAAGAGCCGCTTGGGAAGGACTCCGCAGCCGACCGAATGGCTGAGTTCAAAACTGCATTTGGTATGACACCAGACGCTCTGGAACCGGAACTCATCCAGTACATAAACTCACTTGCACGGAGAAAACGGCCGTAACTGGTGCTGACCACGACAAACGTACCAACCCTCACAATCGGCTCGCCACCGTCATCTTGCCTTTGCTGTCCGTACGAACCCTATAATCGTTCACAGGCTCGATCCTCCTCGCAAATTCGGCCGATGCCACTAACCAGTGGTTTAACAAGGAATGAAAATTCTTCCTGGTGATTGTATTCACGTGTTGAGCCACCTAAAGATTCCTCAACAAAACAAATTGAACTGTAAGAAATAATGGCTAAGAAAAAGGCAAGTGCTGTTCAGGCTCTTACGATTGCACTAATCATTTTTGTCATGTGTACATTCGTTTTGGCAGTAACGACCTATGTCTTCTATGCCCAAAACGAGGATGCCAAAGTCGCAAAGGAAGCAGCTGAGGATGCCGCTACCGAAGCACGACAGAGCCTTACTACAGCCGAACAAGCTCAAAAAGATCTGCTCGAAGCGCGAATTGGCGTGAACCCGGGCGACTCAATTGAGGCCGTTGATAAAGAACTGGCAGGCCTTCAGGAAAAAGCAAAGAAATATGGTGGGAAAGAAAACGCAACCCCAACATACCGTGAGCTCATTAAAACGTTTGACAATGCGCTCAAAAGTGCGAATGGCGATAACGCAAGCCTGACTGCGGAGAACCGTGATCTTCAAGACAAACTCAAGTCGTCTCAGAAAAACCTAAAAGACATACAAGTTTCTCATAGCGAAACAATGGATGAGAAACAAAAAGAAATTGATGCAATCGGAAAAGCTCGCGAAGAGACCGCAGCAAAGTTCACGGCAGAGTCCCAAAAACTTACCGAGGACCTGAATGCAGCAAATGACAAAGCATCACGGCTAGCTGACCTGGAAAAGCAGATTCATGATGAGGTCGGGCCTTATATCTCGCCAAGTCGTCGAGATAAATTCTCTGCTGCCAATAACGCCGCAGACCAAGTCGCAATTGTTCTCGAGGAACTAACGATTCGTGACAAGCTGATCAACCAACAGAATCAGGTTCTCAGTGCAATGCGAGTAGCAGACCCGACTTTACAGCGATACATCTTGGCAGCGACACCAGCAGATGACCGTATCGATGGCTTTGACGGTCGAGTTGTTGTTGTGAATGAACGTGAGCGGTCTGTCCTCGTACGATTCCCTCGGACAATTGGAATTCGGCCAGGCATGCTCTTTTTTGCATACGAACCTATGGAACAAATGCCTCTCATTTCTGCCAAAAAAGGGATTCTTGAAATCGTATCGGTGGAATCTGGAACGGTTGCACGCGGACGGATTCTTAACACGTCAAACTATAATCCGATTGTTGAAGGTGACGCGGTTGCCACCAGTCTCTGGAGTCCTCTTATGCCATTGGAGGTCGTTTTTGTTGGTCACATTCAAATCGATCGTGATTCTGCAACAGATGACCAGGAACTCGAAGATCTCATCCAAAAAGTCGGAGGAGATGTTGCTCAAACGGTGAGTCATTCGACGTCCTTATTGGTTGACGCTGGCGTCCCCAACCAGTCTGGCGTTTCAGGTGAAAACCTAGGATGGGATGAGGCAGCAAAGAGGCGTCGCACTATAAACCTCCAACAGGCCAATAAACTGGGTATCAAAGTTGTTCGAATCGATGGATTCCTTGAACTATTCGGGCTTGAAGAAAACTACTTTGACGCCGACCATCTTGTTACGCCCACTCCATAACC
>JADHSL010000061.1 GCA_016776925.1 Pirellulales bacterium
GTCACTCGCGTGTGGGTTGGCTGTGGCGGAGTCTCTTCATCAACTCAATTCAGAACTGAATCCGGATGTGCGTTGGCCAAATGATATAGAAATCAATGGTCGTAAGATTGGAGGCCTTTTACTCGAAGCAAACACAACTCAAAAACTACTCATTGGTGTTGGAATAAATACGGATGGTTCGAAGGAGGATGCACCAAAAGAACTCTATGATCGACTCATCACAATACCGGATGTCTTGGGCAACACCGTCTCACATGACGATCTACTCGTGATTCTTATTCCTCAGCTTTTGAATAACGTTCTTGAGACGATCAGTCCTGAAAAACGGGAAGCAATCTTGAAGCGGTATCAGTCTCATTGCAGTTTGACTCATACATCAATCAAGCTCTTTGATGTTCTGTATGAGTATGAAAAAGATAGACCCACACCGCAGTCTCTCAAGCGCGCGACCACGTTGACAGGTATCTGCAGAGGCATTGATGAGGCAGGTCGTCTCCTTGTTGAAACACCCCAGCAAACATGTGCGGTACTCGCAGGGAGTCTGACTGATCCCTCAGCGATCTGGACACGATAAGTCACAATACATGTTCTAAGAAAACCTTCAATTACGAGAAGAGTTCTTTTTCTGAGCCACAAGGCAAATTTCCTGTCCACCCGTTGACAACTGCTGAACACGGGTCTGATACCCCCACGACGCACACGACAAGCACCATTGATCAAGTTCTTCAGCATGTGACAAGTCAGAGAGTTTCAGTGTTGCAACAATCCCCCGTGGCTTATGGGGATGCGATGAGAGGATTCTTTCTAGAGAAGCCATCGTGCTGGCTGGGTCAATATTCATATCAGTCAAAATCCAATCAAAGCCGCTAAAATCTCTGATTCGGACATCCCTGGCGCGTTTTTTCCAATGTGTGAACTGCTCATGTCCAGCAATCTGAGGATGCATTGTGGCAGGATCGACACCGACTACCTTGAGATGTGCCTCCAGAAGACGTTGGCAGGCTCCACCAGGAGCAGCTCCCAGTTCACATACTCGTTCTCCTGACTGAAACTGAATGCCAAAACGGGCTATAGCTTCGTCGAGTTTGAGCCACGCCCGTGAGATTCCATGAGGAGGAATCTGTCCAGGGTAATATCCCCCAGACCATTGGCCCGTTTGGACGTTTCCAACGTGCCAGCCAATCCACCAGCGATCAACTGAGTCAACAACACAGTTCAGAATGAGATTCCGGCCAGATGTCACGAGCTCTTCCTGGAGAGCGTGTAAAGAAGCGAGCTTGCGTTGAATCGAGTCAGTATCAATCTGGAGACGTGGATCACGTTTCCACACATGGACAGCGTCTACTTTCACTGACCCAAGTAATTGATGAGTAGCAGCAATTCTCTCATCTTCAGTCTGTCCTGTTATCTGTCCTAATGAACGAATGCCAATTCGAGCGAAGACGAGTTGCTCAAGAATATCGTCAGGAAATCCAGAGTGACACCACTCTGATTTCGACACGATGTGTGCGGGTATTCGAAATGTTACCAGACCCTTTCGCCAGTACGATTTTTGAAATGATGGGAAGGCACGTTTTTGTCGATGCTCTAAAGCAGACTCACTACCATGCCTGCATCCAACAAGCACAAACTCACTTTGCTGAAGGAGGGCTGAAGGGCTGGCTTGTAGTATCTGGGCATTCATGGATATGTATCAAACCGGGCTTATCAGAAAGCCTACCTGTAAAATGAGGCCGGCCCGGGCGCCCAAGAGCCCGGGCCGGCCTTTCTCGTCAGAACAACGGCATGTTCACCATCGTTTGTTCACACTGCCAGAATGAAACATTCTCACACCGGAACATTTGATGGAGACCGCCTACGGTCACGTCAAAGACGGATTAGGCGTGGCCCTTTTTCTTGGCAGCCTTCTTCTTCTTGGCGACTTTCTTCTTCTTAGCCACCTTCTTCTTGGCAGCCTTCTTCTTGGCTACCTTCTTCTTGGCGACCTTCTTCTTAGCTACTTTTTTCTTAGCAGCCTTTTTCTTAGCTACCTTTTTCTTAGTAGCCTTCTTCTTAGTAGCCTTCTTCTTGGCCATTGAATGGCTCCTTGCCAGTAGCACCCCTATGGAATGAACCGACTACTTCCTTGGGGTGCTGAGTATTGGAAGCGATCGACGTTTTCATGCTGCCATGATGTGCAAGCACATACATTGCATGCATGAAGTACAAGTTTTCAGAAATTGTGTGTTCTACTGTCAAGAGATATCACAGAAAATTTTTCAAAAAAATTGAATTTTTGTCTAAAAAAATTGGATCTCTACCATATTCGCGCCTGGGAATAATCCAATCAAAAGACATCGTAAAGACTGTGAGAGAGTGCGCTTCATGTACACAAAAAAGCTTTTTTTACAGTAGAAAGTCTCTTTTAAGGTTGTGCTGAGTGTTTTTTTACCCAGTCGTGAAGCATGGTCATCTGCGCTGCAAAACCCTGTTCGTGACAATCGAGTGGACTTTTGAAAAAACTTGCCAACCAAGGCAGTGAACCGGCCTCACCAGCCACCCGGGCGCGATCAACTAAGCGAACGAGATCAATTACCAAAGGAGCTGCCAAAATAGAATCACAGCCTTGCCATGTGAATTGCATGGTCATTGGGGTACCAAGAAATCCTTGAAAATGGATGTGGTCCCATGCAGTTTTCCAGTCACCAAGACTCTCAATGAACTCAATGGATACAAGTGTTTGCGGCGTCGATGGTAAGAGATTTGCGAGTAGATGGTCTTTACTCTTGACCTTGGCTGCCTTATTTGAAGGGTCATCAAGTATTTTTCCGTCAAGGTTGCCAAAAATGTTATGCCCTACCCAACTCATGACATCGAGGTGACGATCACGAAACATTGGGGCAAGAACACTCTTGAGTAATGTTTCACCTGTTTTGCCATCACACCCTGCATGTGGGAGCCCTCGCTGCTTTGCAAGGTTATTGAGTGCTTGCGGTGTTGCGCCAGTAGAAGGAGTAAAATTTATATAAGCAGCGTCTGCTTCAAATGCAGCAATTGCATAGAGGCTACTTGTAGGGAGGGGACTCGATTCAGATGCGTTCTCTAGCAAAGAAAAAATTTCATCGAAGTTGTCAGGAATAGGCAGTGACCAGGGAGGTTCAGTTGATGCGAGGTTGACCACGACCACACGTTCAACATCATTTGTTTCTGCAAAGTCAAGAATATCTGTTCGAATCTGATCAATAATACTTCTTGGTGTCTTAGCTGATTTGGATTCTGGTAAAGAAGCAATAGCCTGAATGGAGGTGCCAGATGCCAAGACAGTTCCAGGCCGAAGACGTGTCTCAATGTCTATCAGATCAGGAGCGACAGCCTCCAAGACGCCTGGTGGAATTGCTCGACTGACTGTCCACATTCGGCGAGCCTCATCAAGAAGACTCGCGTTCCGAATATCATGTCCACCAATAACGACATCCCCCCAATCAATCAGATTGAGTGAATGAAAGGCCTCGGTTTCAGTAATGAGGCCAATTGGCTCAACCAACCCCCGGGCAAGGGCTGTCAGGCCGGTCATGACGGTCGTGGCGACGCCACCCTTTGCACCAATCAGCCAAAGTCCAATTCGTCCTTTTGCCATCCAAGCTCCTCGTAGTCACCGTGGTAGTATCTGTAGGCGGAGGGTTGATTTCTATTTTTATGCCAGCAATAGTGTCTGATGGCATACTGATAGTAGAAGTATGCCACGTCAATTAGGTTCTTACTGGTAAGAAACGGGAAAGGAAATAAAATTCATGGAAGAAGCTGCTTGCCTTCAATTGGCTCATCGGATGGCCTCTCTCCAACCATCGGCTACGCTCGCTATGGCAGCTCGAGCTGGTGCGATGAAGGCATCAGGCATTGATGTTATCGACCTCTCAGTCGGAGAACCGGATTTTCCAACACCCGAACATATCTGTGAGGCCGGGAAGGCTGCTATTACCGCAGGGAAAACGAAGTATACGCCAGCAGCAGGCATTCCGGCACTCCGTGAAGCAATCGCAAAAGACTATACCCGTCGATCTGGGCTTCCAGTAACTCCAGCGCACGTTATCGTTTCAAACGGAGCGAAACACAGCCTTCATAATGTCTTTACAGCAGTCTTAAACCCAGGCGATGAAGTCATTGTGCCGACTCCTTATTGGGTCAGTTATGCTGAATTAATCAAGCTTGCTGGAGCGAAACCAATTCTCGTTGAGACATCGATTGATGAAGATTTTAAGCTTCAACCGGCAGCCCTGAAGTCAGCAATTACTCCTCATACGCGCATGCTTCTGCTTTGCTCTCCTAGTAATCCGACTGGGGTTGTTTATTCGCGTGAAGAGCTTGCTTGCATTGCAGATATTGCGATTGAAGCAGACATTTCTGTTGTTTCTGATGAGATATACGATCAACTCGTTTTTGATGGGCGCGAATCTGTTTCATTTCCAACCTTACGCCCCGGCCTTGAGTCACGAAGCATTGTTGTCGCTGGCGTAAGTAAGACGTACTCAATGACTGGCTGGCGTATAGGGTGGACGATTGCTCCACCGACACTGTCAAAGGCAATGGGAAGTCTTCAGAGCCAAGAGACAAGCAATCCCTGTAGCATCAGCCAACATGCAGCCATTGAGGCAATCACTGGTCCACAAGAATGTGTAGCAGTGATGCGCAATGCATTTCAAGCACGACGAGATCTTGTTGTTGAAAGGCTCAGGAATATTCCCGGGGTCAACATTCCAGATATCGGTGGCGCTTTCTATGCTTTTTTTGATATCCAAGCATCGTTGGGGGCGTCAAAGGGACCTCAGGATAGCGTGACCTGGTGTGAGCAGTTGCTTGAAAAAGAGCAGGTTGCAACTGTGGCGGGTAGTGCTTTTGGTGCAGAAGGACATGTTCGCATGTCTTTTGCCGCGTCAGAGGAGAAACTAACAATAGGTCTTGATCGGATTGCTCGTTTTCTTGGTTCGATGCAGTGAGCAAATCATCCGCAAAGGTTCAAAAAGAAGAAACAGCAGCGATTATCCTCGCAGGTGGAACAGCCAGACGTTTAGCGGAGAAACGACCACTTGGCGGAAAAGCAGAATGTATTATCGGTGGACAATCTCTTCTCAGTATTGTGAGTGGCGCCTTGGCCCCAGTCACAGGTTCAATTCTTGTTGTAGGCGGTGATCCACCCAGACTGTCTTCTCAAGAAGCTGTACCTGTTCGGCATATTCCTGATCAACAGCCAGAGTCTGGCCCATTAGCAGCCTTTCGGGATGGGCTTCGATGGTTGTGGCACGAACATGCGAATTCATTGCCACAACTGGTCATTCTATCCGCGTGTGATCTGCCTGCCATTAAGTCATCGCTCGTGTCGGAGATGGTCGATCGCTTCCCACAAGATGCAATGTGTACGCAGTGGGTCATTCCAGAGGTAGGAAAACATCTTCAGTATCTTTTTTCTGTCTGTCGTCCGACGATTCTTCACCCATTAGATAGCTTTTTTGCGTCAGGTGGTCGTGATTTTCAGAGCTTTGTTCAATATCTCCAGAAGCTTGAATCAACGAGTATTTATGTCATATCTGATGCCATCTGGCGGACAATAGATCCACATGCTCATGCCGGCAGTGATATTGATACTCCAGCTGATCTCGCCATGTACACGGGCGACGCTTCGCATTGATTCCTGAGACTCTCTATACTCATAACAGAAGAGTGCGGGTCATGTCGTGCTTATGAGATACGTTCTTTTTCAGTTTTCTCAACCGCAGATCAGTCGACAATCATGGATGATGTCCGGAATGATCAAAAAGTTTCTCTACGATCCGTGCTACTGCGACGGTGGCGGTGGTTTACACGGTTGCTCAAACTGGCTTTTGTCTGTTTTGTCATATATCAGGCGCCACGACTAACAGCAGTAAAGGTTGTACGAGATTGGCCGCTAGAAAAAGTATTTGAAGGCCTTGCAGGCCAAATCTCGTCAGGTTCAGCAACGTGGGATTGGTTTGGTCCTGTTGTCTACAGAGACCTTCTTATCAACTCATCGGACGGGGAGCCGTTGCTCGCTGTTGATCGCTTAGAGGTAAGCCGAAGTCTTTTCAGTCTGGCGTTTCAACCGCATGACGTTGGACGTATACGGCTTGAAGGGGGGCGGCTCTCAACAGCTGTTTGGAATGGTGGAAGTACAATCGAGACAGTACTCGAACCGTGGCTTGAAAGAATAAGCCAAAATAATCAGCAAGCGTATTCCCAAAGTGCTGCTGAGAACAAAAATCAGAAAACGCTATCTGGTTCGAGTCATATGACTGGAACGATTGAGTTCGTTGACACAACAATCGAGTTAACAGATCTACGGCATGGAGACGTCTGGTTACTCACTGAAATTGCTGCAGTCATTCCATTTCCGAAGCATGCAGAACGTGGTGAGCCTTCTTTTTTCCCATCAGGCACAATCTGTAGCGGATTTCTTCGGCATGCCGAAGAGCCTCAATTGAAGATTGTTGAATCTTCTTCTCGAGTTGAAAATAGCTTGGCAAGAGACAGTATTGTCAGTCGAGCGAACTCAGTACTTGCCCGGCCTGGTGGTTGGTCGGTAGCGGTATCTGAGCCGGAGACAGAAGATGGAAAATATTCATTGGTGCTCGGAACGACCCGCTGCCCAGCGGGTATTTCACGGATTGCAGCGAATCGATTTGGCTGGTCGCATCTGCTGCAGGGCATCGTTGATATTCGTGCTGATGTGCTTCTCGACGAAGCACTGTGGCCCACGCCGCCAGCCAACAAAGAGGCACAGGTCAATATCAAGGGAAATGTTGTCGGTCGAGACTTGTCAATTGTTGAAGTCGCAACCGATCAGAAGGAACTGGCAATCAAGAAAGTGGATATGCCTTTTGAGGCTACTCTGTTTCCTGACAAATACGTCATTCAGAGATTCCAAGCAGAGACAAACATAGGCTATTTTGAAGCTGCAGGAACTATCACGGCGACACCTAGCCGCAGAATTAAAAATGACATCGTATTTCCTGGCTGGCAGGTACTGGAAGTATTTCAAGGCGATGATTTTGAGGCCCATGCATCTATTGAAGTTGCTTCACTGCTGAATGCCTTCCCTTGTGTTCGTGTGCTGCGTCCAGATGTGCAGATGACAGGAGGAACAGTCACTGTCGATATCCAAAGCCAAGAACAAGAGTCCAGTCGCCAGGTTCGTTTCAGATCAGAACTCAATAATGTGTCAGCGATTCAGGGTGGAAAGAAAATAGAATGGCATGCTCCGTGGGCCGCTTGGGTTTCTGCTCGACAACAACTCGATGGGCAACTCTATCTAGAAGAAGGTGGCCTCGCATCGACTTTTGCTGATATTTCTATAAACGGGCTGTCTGAGGCAATCGAAACAAAGTGGCGGATTGACCTCGGCCGTACTTTTCAAAGCGTGAGCGAGCTGCTGGATTTACAAAGCGAGAGCAAAAAACAGGCTCTCTCAGGAGTATCTCGCGGACAATGTCGTGTCGATAGATCGTCAGAGGTGGGTTCAACAAAAATTTCGACATCATTAAGCATCGAAGATTTGAATTGGGTGATTGGTGAGCAGGCAGTCTGGAAAGAACATCTCGTTGCCATTGATTTTGATACAGCTTGGATTGAAACGCAGGCCGAGATCGCACTGAAGGCTGTAGATTTCAAGTTTGAGTCAGGTCGCGATTCGTTTGTTGTCGTGCTTGCGGACGAATGCAGTCTCACTCGTGATTTCAGGAAAACACTGTGGTCGAATATGAGTGATCAGGCGACGAAAGAATCAGTTTCTTTTGACTGTCATATGTCCGGAAACTTGATGACCTGGCAACAGCGTATTCTTGGTTTTTACGCAGCTCGTGGTTTTGAATCTGCTTCTTCCCAAACACAAGTTGCGGGAAAATTTGAAAGCAGCTGGAACCTCCGGTATGTCGGTCAGCAATTTCAGATAACAAAAGCTTCAGCACAAATTGAGCAACTGGCTATTCATGCCGGAAGGCACCGCATCGAAGAGCCGAAAGTTCTTCTTTCAGCAGTTGGATTGGTCGATCCAGATCGAGGAATCATAAAGCTCTCAAGTGCTGAAATGTTGTCTTCAACCGCATCACTACGAACGGGTGGATTACAGATAGTATCCAGAAGTGCGATAGACCAACCATTGATTGACACTCTTTTCGATACTGTGCAGGGACAATTTCAGTGGCAAGTCGACCTTAAGAGACTTTATAAATGGCTGGCACAGGATACGACTCTAGACGCTGCAGGTCGTGTTTGGGGAACAGCGGACCTTCTGGAAACACCTTCCGGGATCAATCTTTTGATGACAATAACGGGTAGTCAATTAGCCGTTTCGCATTCAAGCATCAGAACAGGACAGAGAGAGAATTCACGAGCACCTTTGGCTTGGATAGAACCGCAGGTTAATGGACTGCTTGATGTAACCCGACCAGTTGTGAATGAAACAGGAGCAAACCAATTAAAAATCAATCAGTTTAAAATCGAATCCTCAACAATAAGCGTTGCAGCGACGGGATCAATCAAAGACTTAATAGGGAGACAGCACGTAGAACTTGGCGGGACGATACTGATGAATTGGGAACAGTTAACCCAACTTCTTTCACCGTCTTCAGGTCGTATGCTGAAACTGACAGGTGGCGGCCCACAGCCGTTTGCCATACGAGGGTCCTTCGGATCTTCTCACACGGCTGATGACCCAGTTACGGTGCCGGTACCTGACAGTTGGAAGGTACCTTCGCCACAGCGTATTTCACCAAGACAACAACTTATTGCCTTACCATCAAAGCAGCACATAAGTGCTGACCATGGCGTGGAGACATGGCTTCCCCGCATAACTGCCGAAACAACACTTTCTTGGCAAGGTGGCCACATTGCTGATTTTCCTCTTGGTCCTGGCACACTTCCGCTGCGACTGGTCGAGGGACAGCTGGCTTTCGGCCCATTTGAAATACCAGTTTCAGGAGGAAAACTTCGTGGGACGCCATGGATTCAGCTTCTTCCTTCACCGGGTGAACTTATATTGCCACCGGGACGATTGATTGAACGCATAGCTCTTACGCCTCCTTTGTGTGATCGGTGGCTCTCTTGGTTGTCACCGATTCTGCGGAGTGCAACCGATGCGCAGGGTTTTCTGACCGTCGATACATCTGGAGGCCAGTTACCCTTGAATGATCCACTCAATGGTCGATTTGAGGGCCAATTATTTCTGGAGCAGTTCTCTGTCACACCTGGCGATATGGCAGGACCGCTCATTAAGCTTTTGGCAAAACTACAAAGTGTTGTTGATCCACGTTTTGCGTTTGGCGATCAGGTTGTTTTCTTGCGTGCACGGCCAGATCCAGTACGGGTGCAGATCGCAGACGGCCGTGTCTACCACGACAATCTTATCCTGGACATGGGCCAACTTACTGTACGAAGTCAGGGAAGCATGGGGCATGACGGTTCATTGTCGATGCAGCTAGAAGTTGCTTTTCGAGGAGATTTAGCAGGAGCTACTCCAGTGGTAGCACAACTTCTACGCACTCCTTTTGTGATTCCACTTCGTGGAACAGTTCGCAGTCCTCAATTTGATGCAACTGCTCTCGATACAATCTTAAAGCGAATCATGCAGAATACAGCAGATGCAGTATTGCGTGATGGTATTGGTAGAGGTCTTGAAGCACTCTTTGGTAATCCTCAACCGCCTGGACAAAAGATACCTCAGCCTACGCAACCGCTAACATTTCCGGACGGTTCGTGATCCGAAGAATAGTGCGTTGTCCAGTTATTGGAAGATTTGATGACGATCAGACAGCTGCGTGGCGCAATCGTCTGTTCAGTCCAGAAATCAGTTTTTTGAGTCGTTGAGAATAACTGAAGTGTTCAACCTCAAGAGCATGTCGTGGCGACTTGACGTATTGAATTGAATGATTTTTCAATGTCTGTTTTCTTTGTTTTTTTAGCCATGCTTCAGCTCGTGGTGCGATACGGTTCGCAAGAATCATTCGCGCGATAACCTGTGATTGGAGATCTGTGATGCCCCATTGCCCACTGTCTGGTTGAATCATTCCAACGACAGCAAGATCATTTGCTTCTGGGTGAAGAAGGTGCATAAATAATTCTGGTATGCCATTCTTTGTGTTGAGTTCAGCCGCATGTATCTTTGGCAATGTAACGCGATATCCTGTCGCTGCTATGACGACATCGATGTGCTCATGACGCCCGTTTGTAAAGACCGCTCTATTGCCTTCAAATCTTTCGACATCAGGCATTGGATGAATCGTACCCTGATCAATGCGATGATAAAGATTTTCATTAATGACAGGGTGCGTTTCCCAAAGACTATGATCTGGTTGGGGAAGGCCATGTTTTTTAGGCAAACCAATAGTGCGGGCAATGACTCGTTGACTGATGAGTCGACGGATTCCTAAAGGCACGCGCATTTTAAGAAGTCGTTCGCCTCGGAGGTCTGAGGGTCTTCCCATGAAGAGACGTGGCAAAACATGATAGTTTCGACGAGTTGAATGGAATGTTACAGCGGTATGAAAGGAAGATTCGACAGCAATGTCGCAACCAGAGTTTCCACCTCCAATGACAAGCACCCTCTTGTTTTTTAGTACGTGGGGAACTTCAGGGGATTTGTATTCGGCAGAATGGATCAAAGGACCTGAAAAGCCTGAAGTGATATCTGGCAATCGCGGCTCATGATTGTGCCCTGAAGCAAAGACAAGACCAGCGTAGTTTCGTGTGGTTCCATCTTCAAGATCCACTTGCCAGCCTAGCCGTACGTGATTGCGTTTAATGGGCGTGATGCGAGCAACAGAATTCTGAAAGAGAATGTGCTCTCGTAAACAAAAGTGATTTGAATACTGATGAAGGTATTCAAGACATTGTCTGTGATCCGGATATGCGGGCCACTCGTGAGGCATTGGAAAATCAGTGAATTCAGTAAGTGACTTGGAGCTAATCAGCTTTGTGGACTCAAACACCCGTGATGTCGATGATCCAAAATACCAGTTCCCTCCCAGATCATCTTCACGTTCGAGACACTCAGCTTGAATGCCACATTGCAATAGATTCTTCAGTGCTGTTAACCCTGAAGGGCCAGCACCAATAACACACCACTTCGACAAGTCGTTTGATTCACATGCAGACATATTTGATGATCGAGTTACTCAATGAATCAATAGTATCTTGAGTATGTATGTAGGACAGACTCACCCGAAGGAGACTTGAGTCTGTAGGAACACTTGGGGGGCGAATTGCGGGCACGAAAAAACCGTCACGGACGAGTGATGCAGCTATTTGAACAGCTCGCTGTGGTGTTTTGACAAAAACGGGTACGACATGTGCCTCTGCATCGCCAATATCAACTCCATGCGATAAGAGCTTCTGCCGAAACAGAGCAGCACTCTCTGTAAGTTTTTTTCGACGAAAAGGTTCTTCAGAAAGCAGCTTGATTGCTTGTATTGCAGCTGCGGCAGATGCTGGTGGATGCGCGGTGGAAAACATCCAACTGCGGGCCCGATGCCTCAAGTAGTCAACAAGAGTACGGTGTCCAGAGACAAAACCACCCGAACTTCCAAGAGCTTTGGAAAGGGTTCCAATTCGTACAGCGACAGAGGAAGCTATGCCAGTTTCTTCAACGAGTCCACTGCCATGAATTCCAAAAAGGCCCGTAGCGTGTGCTTCATCAACGAGGAGCATACTTTTGGTGTCATGTGCAAGTTGAGCCATGTCAGCTAAAGGTGCAATCGTGCCATCCATAGAAAAAAGGCTGTCGGTCACTATGAGCCGTCGCCTTGCAGGAATACTTCTAAGTAGGTTGGCAGCTTCTGTGATATTACGGTGAGGGTAGATCTGAACGTTTGCCCCGGAAAGTCGACAACCATCGATAATGCTTGCATGATTATGGGCATCGCTCACGATCAGATCATGAGGCCCGGTGAGACATGCGATTGTTGACGTATTGGCAGCATAACCACTTGGAAAAATAAGTGTCTCTTCAGTATCCAAGAGAGAAGAAATATTTTGTCCAAGCGACTCATGAAGAGCAGAATGACCGCTTACCAGTGGACTGGCTCCGGCACCAGCACCCTCAGAACAGGCTCCCTTGGCAGAGGCTTTTATAAGACGGGAGTCCCCGGCATAGCCTAGATAGTCATTGGATCCAAAATTAATAAGTTGAAGATCGTTCAGTGTGACGGTGCCAGACTGTCGTCCCAGACGTACCCGAACCGGCCTGAAGAGATCATCAGATCTGATGGCACCCAAATCTTCTTCAAGCCAATGGAGGCTTTCTAGAAGAGGCTGGTTTGCTGATGTTACTAGTCGTTGAGGTGATTCATGCTGACATGACATGGAACTAGTTTTACTTTTGTTTGGCAAGCCGTTCAAACACCTTGAAGTGAGCGGCTGAAACAGGATGGACTGAAAGCCTACTGCCGCGACGGAGCAGTTCGAGGCCCTCGAGAGCCTTTACACCACGTAATTGTTCGAGTGAGATTTCTTGGGGGAAGATTTGAATAAGTTTCACGTCAACCATGGACCAAATGGGCTTTTCGGGAGAAGCCTTTAGATCTTGATATTTGTGTCCTTCTTTCCAAGCAAAATGATCTGGATAAGCCTCTTTCACGACCTCAACAATACCAACAGCTGCTGGGGGTTTTGCATTTGAATGGTAGAAAATGGCACGATCACCCTTTTTCATGGCTCGTAGAAAGTTACGGGCTTGGTAATTGCGGACACCCTCCCAGCAAGTCGTCTTGTTCTTTGAACGAGCAAGATCCTGAATAGAAAAAGTTGTTGGTTCACTTTTAATCAGCCAATAGTGCATTGATCACTCCGCTACAACATTGAGAAAAAACACCTGTTTTCATTAAGCGAAGAATACACCAGAAAGCTTCTTAGGACATCAAAGCGCTTGTTACGAGATACCACCAGAGCATTCTATGGCTCTATGCGGCTTCTTTTACTTGTTTTGGATCACCCGAATGAATTTCACCAGATTGGCTCGTCGTGCCGTTTTGTAACTGCTCTACAATACAACGGCAAACAGGATTGAAAACAGTTCTCGTGATGCCATGGAGAACATGCAAAAGCTTCACTTCGTTATGAAGTGAATGAAAGCATGGTCAAGTTTCCCTAATCAAAAACTCAGCTCGTTTTGAAATCTTCAGGTCGTTTGGAATTTGCTGGGAATGTTGATTGTCGGTCACATGGACGAGCGCTCATGGGGCCACCTTCGCAGCATGTTTCTAAAATCATTCCGCATTGTCGACAATGAAGTTTGGCACGAATCTCATACGTGTCACCACCACACACAGGACAGATAGATTTTGGAGATTCAGACATATGAATTTTTATGAAAGACTATTACAAAGCGAGAAACGCTTCGTAATAGTATACAGTCAAAGGGAATCGTGACCGGTGATTCCATCGAATGTTCCTTTTTTGAAAATCAACAGCTCGGACATATACGTGATCTTTTTCTCCAGCCGAAGACACCATCGAGGCTACCGCAATGGAGCTTGTTGTTCAGCCCAGATGGTGCCATGGATACTCATTTTCTTCGTCCTTCTTGCTCAAAGTCCAGCGAATGCAGTCTCACGCAGTCGTTATCAGGGTACCAGGCGGTGTATGGGTGTAGCGTGGACAGTAACGGTTTTTGCAGAGACGCTACCTAACGCCGAAAAAGCAATTACAGCAGCGCTCGATGAGGTAAGTCGAATTGAAAACGTGTTATCTGATTATCAACCAACGAGTGAACTATGCCAACTCTCAGCTTCGGCACCAACACCTTTTCCAAAACAAGTAAGTCCAGATCTTTGGGAAGTTCTCATCCAGGCAGTTGCTTGGCGTGATCGGAGTAAAGGAGCTTTTGATCCAACGGTTGGTGTATTTACTGATTTATGGAGGAACGCACGACAGACAAGGCACATGCCTTCTGTTAAGCAGCTTGCAGCTGCACAGAATGCATCTGGACCAGAGACGTTTAGACTAGAAGATGCTCAAAAGGTAAGTCTTCTCAAACCTGATATGCGGCTTGATCTTGGTGGTATTGGCATGGGCTTTGCGATAGATCGAGCATTAAAAATCGTACAAGAAAATGATATTTCAGTTGCAATGGTGGATGCTTCAGGTGATATAGGTGTCATTGGGAGGCCGCCAGATTCAGACGGTTGGCGGATTGAGATAGACGCACTTGGCAGGAAGACAGAAAAAAAGAAATGCGAAGGACTGCATCCATTCGTCATAACACTCGAAGATGCATCTGTGACAACCTCTGGGGATGCGTTCCAAGCAATTGAAATAGAGGGAATACGATACAGCCACATCGTCGATCCAAGGACCGGTCTAGGCGTGGTCGGTTCCACTGGTGTGACTGTGATTGCACCAGATGCGACTACTGCAGATGCCTTGGCAACTACCCTGAGTGTGCTTGGTCCACAGGCCGGCTACGAGTTTGTAGAACAGGCTGCAGATTGTTCGGCACGCTTTGTCTGGTATGAAGCTGGAGAGATTAGGGTGCGAACGTCTTCTCAATGGAATTCCCAAACCTCCTATTCTTCGCAGAGCAAAATTAAAACAGGTCGAGAATAACGGTTAGCACAAGTTTGTCGATCAAGTCGTCGATATCAATTCTGCTGACGCTACGCCCTGGGGTGTACAAAGACGTGGGTACGACGGGGGGTTGTCGTACTCCGAAGACTTTCTGTTGTGTCTCAAAGGCAAGAGCTAACTTGCTGTGCTGAGAATAAGAAAGACTTCCCTCCAGGGCGCAGCGGCAGTTTGTTCAACAGAACGTGGGAAGTCTTATGACAAGACGTCATGCTTCGCACGTTGATCAACGAGCCTGATAAAGACAACCTCCGTGAACAGTTGGCTACGAAAACTTGGCGCCCTAATGAGTTGCATGGCTATTGCAGCGAGTGGATGTGCGCCGCGGCAGCCATTCTACTTTTTTGAGGATGGTGATCTTTCTCATTACGTTGGCGCTGTTCAGAAAATTGAATATCCAGATACATGCCAAGACCCACTTGATGAGGCAGCCAGTACAGTTGAACCCCTGACACTCTCAAACGCGAATTTTGAAGAAATTTGGGAAGTGACACTTGAGGATGCCATTCGTACTGCTCTGGAAAACGGGAAAGTACTTCGGAACCTCGGAGGAAGATTCAGTAGTTTTGGAGGCCCACGACCCCAGACGGGTGAGCCACCAGTCTCACTTTTGACCAATCCAGATCTCACTCCGACTGTCTACGATCCAGCTCTTGTTGAAACGGATCCATTTCGGGGCGTCGAAAGTGCACTCGCACAATTTGATGTGCAGCTTTCGAGTTCGCTGACATGGGAACGCCAAGACAGGCCGCAGAATGTTGGTGGGCCAGGAACAATTATTTTCCAACAACACTTGTTGGGTGATACAGGAAACTGGACGACTGGTTTGCAAAAGCGAACGGCAACAGGTGCGACATTTGGACTCGCGAATGAGACTGTATACGACAACAACAATTCACCTATTCGACAGCCGGGCGTCCCATCAACATGGACAACCAACTATGACTTTTCATTTCAGCAGCCACTGCTTCAAGGTGCAGGACTCACGTATAACCGCATAGCTGGTCCCGACGCTTTTGAGAACCTTTATGGCAGACCGAACTTCCGAGGCGTTCTGCTTGCACGAGTGAGTGCAGATATTTCCCTGGCTGACTTTGAAATTGGTGTTCGAAATCTGATTAGTGATACCGAACAGGCCTATTGGGAACTGTACTTTGCATTCCGGGATCTAGAGGCTCGAAAAATTGGTCGTGATAGTGCACTTGAAGCATGGCGTCGAGTGCATGCTCTTTATG
>JADHSL010000062.1 GCA_016776925.1 Pirellulales bacterium
AATAGGGCGGGCTGTAATTAGTGTCGCGAGAAGTCTTTTGTGTACACGAATACATGAAAAATTAGATTTTTAAGAACGTTGTTTAAAAATATTATGGGGGACAAAAATCGGCCTGATGAAATGCAGATTGCAGTATGTTCGGTTGTATTAGAAGTAGTAACTTCTTTGGCGAAAATATCATAAGGTTTCGGGCACATGCAAGAAACCCTTTTACTTGGAAAGCAGACTGTCCTATGAAGTCATGGATCTACCTGGCATTCGCTATTTTAGCCGAGGTGGTTGGTACGAGTTGCCTCAAGGCATCACAGGGATTTACGAAGCCGATACCCTCACTTGTTGTTATTGCAGGTTATGGACTTGCGTTTTATTTACTGTCTTTGACACTTGAAACAATTCCTGTTGGGGTTGGCTATGCGGTCTGGTCCGGGGTTGGCCTTGTTCTTATTACACTAGTAGGATGGCTTTTGTATGGTCAAACACTTGATACACCAGCAGTTTTGGGAATGGGGTGTATTGTTGTCGGCGTTCTCATACTCAATTTATATTCAAGAGCCGCCGCGCATTAAGAGATTGATCAGGGTTTTTTGACAGTCCTTTTTGCTGTTGGGTATTTTTTATAGAGTTCGTGTGTCACGGAATCGAAGCCTTCCACTTCTTCTCTTATCCGGAAGTATTTTCATGCATAAATTCATTCCATTTCTCTTTTTTAGTGTGGGCACAATGTTATGCGGAAGCCCTGTTCATGCAGATGAATCTCGGGCACCAAATATTGTCGTAATACTTGCTGATGATGCCGGCTGGGGTGACTTCTCCTGCGTAGGAAATAAAACAATTTCAACACCGGCGGTGGACTCGCTGGCTCGTGACGGAGCATTACTCGAGCAGTTTTTTGTGCAGCCTGTCTGTGCTCCAACACGGGCTGAGTTTCTCACAGGACGGTATCATGATCGAAGTGGGGTCCGTGGCGTCACTCGAGGGGAAGAGCGAATGTCCCCTGAAGAGCAAACGATTGCTGATGTCTTCAAACAGGCTGGGTACGTTACAGGGTGTTTTGGGAAATGGCACAATGGCACACAGTGGCCATACCATCCATTGGCACGTGGGTTCGACACCTTCTACGGTTTTACAGAAGGGCATTGGGGCGATTATTTCAATCCACCAATGCAGCACAACACGATCTTTCAGGAGGGTGAGGGATACATCACGGATGACATCACCACAAAGGCAATCGGGTTTTTTAGTGATCACGTGAAACGTTCGGCTGCCAAGCCTGTTCTCTGCTACGTCGCATTCAACACGCCCCATTCGCCAATGTGTGTTCCTGATGCAGACTGGAGTCGATTTGCAGAGCGGCCTCTTCGGCAGAGAGGGCCAGACATCAAGAAAGAAAACCCAGTTTTTACGCGTGCTGCTTTGGCAATGGTCGAAAACCTTGACGAAAATGTCGGCCGTATCCTGGCTGCAATTGATACAGCAGGGGTATCGCGTGAAACCGTTGTTGTCTTCTTTTCAGATAACGGTCCGAATAGTCCACGCTGGTGTGGAGGCATGCGAGGTAAAAAAGGATCAACAGACGATGGTGGTACCAGAAGCATTTGCTGTATCAGATACCCAGGTCAGATTGCCTCCGGTGTGCGGCTTCCTCAGATCACCGGAGCAATTGATTTGTTGCCGACGCTTGCCGGTCTTACTGG
The DNA here is from genome assembly GCA_016776925.1 of Pirellulales bacterium. Classification (GTDB taxonomy): domain Bacteria; phylum Planctomycetota; class Planctomycetia; order Pirellulales; family UBA1268; genus UBA1268. Next base: position 1,695 of record JADHSL010000062.1, read on the forward strand.
AGTCGAGTTGAATTCTCCAAAACCACTTGATGGTATTGATCTGACAGGGATTCTTAAAAAAGAAACAGAAGAGAAATCAAAGCCACAGAAACTTGGCTTAAAGCTTGCTGGAAGGCATATTATTGCTTCTCAGCGTGGGCGAATAAGTATACGCACACAGCGTTTTCGCCTTGATGATAAAGGACATCTCTACGACATGCTCACTGACATTGGTCAGAAACGAGACATCTCCAAGGAGCGGCCTGAGGAAAGAGAGCGACTGAAAATAATTGCTGATGATTGGCAAAAAGATATTCTTGACCGTATACCGCAGCCAGACGTCGAACGTTTTCCTATTGGGTATGCCGGGGCACCTCTGACAGAACTTCCAGCGAGGGATGGACATGGAGAAGGGGGGGTCGTTCATAGTGGACGCGCACCAAATTGTTCATTCTTTACAGACTGGAAGAACACAGAGGACTCGCTGGTATGGGATGTGGATGTCCTCAATGCAGGTACCTATGCTGCAAAAATCTGGTACACATGTCCTGCACAAGATGTGGGATCAACCATCCAGCTTACCTGCGGTGAAAGCCGAATTACAACGAACGTGACTCCGGCGTGGGATCCACCGCTGAATACTGGTGAAGACCGTGCCGATCGTGGCAGTGAAAGTTATGCGAAGCCGTTTCACGTGCTCTCTCTTGGTGACATAAAGCTCGAAGTAGGCAAGACTCAGTTGCGGCTTTCAGCCCTTCATGTCCCAGGAGCATCTGTTGCAGATGTCCGCAGAGTAGTTCTGTATCCAGTTGTGGATTAGTGCATACAGTTGCCTGGTTGGGCTTGCTGCAACTACGAGGCTCACAGATTTACGACTGATTCAAGCTGCCCATGCATGTGCACTAATTTCTGGTAACGCTCGAAGACGCCGTTGAGTATCGCTACGGATTCGTTATGGGGAGTAAATCGGGTTGGTGAGCCTGTTTTTTGGGTTTCGAGAAACTGCTTCCAGTCCGTTGCGCGACCAGCCAGTGATTCGGAACGAAATTTTGCCATCAAAGCTGCTCCCCACGCGGTTCCCTCGTCACCTCCATCAAAGATTGTCACTGGAGTATTGAATGCATCAGCAACGAGTTGCCCCAGTTCAGGTGTTTTCACAAGTCCACCAGACAAAATAATCTCAGTTCGTGGATATCCTTGTTCATCGAGCTGCTTGCTCCCAAGCCGTAAATTAAAAATTGTGGCAAGCAGCATGGCTTTCACCGCATTGCCAGGGGTGGCCGTCTCATCATTGAGTCCGATCACCATGGCGGTACCACCTTGGGAAACACCCAGTCCTGGTTCATCGTCCATGAATGGCAATGCCAGAAGACCACCACAGTCAGCTTCAGCGGCAAGAACCTGTGGCATAATTGTGGAAAAGTCACCGCCAAAAAGGTTGACGGCCATATTCATGGCTGTTGTTCCATTTCGAAGCCAGACCATGTTGATTGGGCGGCCATCAGGTGCACAGAAGTGATCGATAGGAATTGAAATTCCCTCAAACGCCCGGTCACCAACTGAGTTGGCGACAACACTTGTGCCAAAGCTCATTGACACCTGACCAGGAGTTGCGATTAATGAGCCAGCGAGTGCCGCCGGTTGATCTCCTTCAGCGGGCGCAACCGGAATGCCCTCTGGTAACCCAAGGAGTTGTGCTCCGTGTGCATCCAATGAACCACCATCTTCGCCGGCTTTTTTGACGGATGGAAGAAGATCACTCAATTTCGGAAGGGTGCTGCTCGAGCTACTTTTCTTCGCGGATTGGGTCGCAATCGCATCAAAATCAGCCAGCATGTGGGTGTTATACGTCAGCGATTGCTGATCAATTGGGAACATGCCAGCAGCATCACCAATTCCAAGGTTCCAACAGCCCGTGAGTCGGTATGCGATCCAGCCGGCAGGCGTTGTCATGTGACTAACGTGTGCAGCCTTTTCGGGTTGATTACGAATTGTCCAAAGCCACCGAACTGCGGTCATCCGCTTCGGGCATTTTGTTCCCAGACGCTCTGTTAGTTCATTGCCTTCAGCCTCGTTTCTGCCATCACACCAAAGCCGAGCTGGTCCGACAGGTTCACCGTCTTTGCTTGTAAGAACTTCCCCGTGCATCTGCCCCGAGATTCCAATTGCCAGAACGTCCATGTCGATCTGCATCGAGGATGTTTTTTCTCGCAGAGCAGTCATCGCGCACGTCAGTGCGTTTTCCCAATCGTACGGCTGTTGTTCATAGCACTCAGAGTCGAGTCCAGACACCATGTCGTAATCACCCTCACCACTCGCAAGAATTTTCAATTCTGTGTCTGTGAAGATGACAGAGAGGCCTTGCGTGCCGATATCAATACCGAGGAAGCCGTTGGTTTTCATGTATGTCGCTACTTCAAGAGATAAGTGGAAAATGAAATTGTTGAGTATCTAAGACAATACTGGATTATCGAGCATCTGTTGAATGATTAGTCTGATCTTTTTGGTTGCAGTTGTCAGCATGGCGGACTGTTTTTCGGTGAGAGGCTGCCTTCCCTTTCCAAAGTCAAATCCGCGCAGGCTTATCGCACTGCGAAATCCTTCAGGAAAATCACCGGCACAAAATGTACTATCAAAGAGCTCAAGTAGTTGTTTCTGTAATGACAATGCTTCATCAAACCGGCTTTTTTTTGTAAGGTCAAATATCGCTCGTGTGATTTCGGGTACGATTCCACTCGTGGCATGAATGCCTCCCTGACAACCAGCCATGAGCATGGGGACAAGTGCTGCATCCCATCCTGTCATGAAGAGAAAATCTGGACGGAGCGGACTGACTGACTGAATCATTCTGGTCATGCCAGCGAGATCTCCGGAAGAATCTTTAATGCCAATAATGCGATCAAATTCTGCCAATCGACAGACGGTTTCGAGATCAATTGGGCTGGCAAAAAGAGGAATATTATAAAGCGTTACGTCTATCGGGCTATTGAGAGCAATTTCTCTGAAGTATGCAAAGACACTTTCTGGAGAAAGTTTGTAGTAGAACGGCGAAACGATAGCGACTGCCCGAGCACCAAAGCCACGGTATGCATTACAGGCATCGAGTGTTTCACGAACATTTGCTTCGGCTGCGCCAGCGAGAACTGGAACCCTGTCGGCTGTCTGATCACAAACAATCTGGATAATTCGGCGTCGTTCTTCTGCGGTAAAGCGTGTGAACTCACCAGTTGATCCATTCGGATAAAGCCCGTGCACTCCTTTATCAATCAGCCAATCAACATAACGTCGTAGTTCACCCTCGTTCATTTCACCATTGGCACAAAGAGGAACCATAAGTGGGGTCAAGATGCCAGAAATGGTCTTCGCTGAACTCATTGGATAGCACGTATGGTTAAGAGACGGTGCACTCGGCCGAAAAGGGCTTGAGAGACAAATCAGCAGATAAAAAATTACTTCGGTAGTGTATTGAGAACTTCGTCATGGAGCCAATCGAGCATGCGGTCTGGCCAATGTTGAATACTCCGTCTCTGTGAACGTTCTCCCATCCCGAAGCCATGTCCGCCACGGGTGAAGATATGCGCTTCATAGTCGACGTCGAGTTCACGAAAGTGGTGCATTAGGTTTAGAAGAACACTTGTGTGTGCATCATCTGCCGCAATGACCATAAAAGCGGGTGGTGTATCGTTCGGTAATTTTGAAGGGATGCCGACTGGCCCGGGGTACACAAGCATTTGGAAGTTGGGTTTTGCGAACTCACGATCAATTGGGTCAGCAGCATCAGGATTTCCTTCGCCTGGCTTATAGCACGTGATTGAAACGACCTCACCCCCAGCAGAAAATCCGAGCATGCCAATTTTCTTTGGGTCGAGATGGAATTCTTGAGCCCGATGGCGGACCATGCGAATCGCGCGTTGACCATCCGCAAGAACATGTTCTTCAAACTTGTACGGTTGTCCGGGTTGTCTCGAGAGTCGGTACTTCAAGACAAATGAAGTAAACCCATGCTCAGCAAGGAACTGGGCTGGTTCTTCACCACCACCACGCATGCCCAATTTTCTGAGTCCACCTCCAGGGGCAATGACAATCCCCACTCCATTGGCCTTTTCTTTTTCTGGAAGAAACACGGTGAGCGAAGGATTGTGCACATTTGTCACGCTCCCTTTCGTAACGACTTCTGCTTCGTTTCGACGACTTTCGAAGCCGGGTGCGCCGTTTTCCCAGAGTGGAAGAACAAGGTTTTCAGCGGCATATAAAGATATATTCGCGCATGAAACAAAGACAATGACAAGAGTTCTCAGAGGTATCAAAAGAATGTGGTGTCGCATAGAGTAAGATTTTAAAAGAGGAACACTTTTCTATAAAGAAGAAATCATACCAAGTGTTTGGGGTGAAAATGAGTCAGAGGAGAAAAACAATGGGTCGCATTACCGTCACTACGTACCGGTCATTTGCGTGTGCAATTTTTCTTACGTGTCTTTTGGCGTGCGGTGTCCTTCCTGCAGCACAGGAAGATACAAGCGAGCGACCAAACATTCTATTTCTATTTGCGGATGATCTCACCTACGAAGCCATCAGAGCATTTGGGCACACAGATATTGATACACCAAATATTGATCGACTTGTAAATCGTGGTACCACATTTAGCCATGCATACAACATGGGTTCCTGGAGCGGTGCTGTGTGTGTTGCGAGTCGTACCATGTTGATTACGGGCCGGAGTGTTTGGGACGCGAATGATATTTATAAGACAACCGATAAAGAGCGGCAGGCAGGCGTGCTGTGGCCCCAGCTTCTGAGCCAGGCTGGCTACCGCACATTCATGACAGGCAAATGGCATATCAGAACAGATGCTGACAAGTGTTTTGATGTTGCCCGACATGTCAGGCCGGGAATGCCGAAAAGCGTCGAGAGTGCCTACAACAGACCTCCTGCTCAAGGCAAGGATCCGTGGAGTCCGACAGACATGAGTCTCGGTGGATTCTGGGAAGGTGGGCGACATTGGAGTGCGGTCACAGCAGATGATGCAATTGATTTCCTTGGAGAATCCAAGGCCGGAGAGCAACCAGCTTTTTTCTACGTGGCATTCAATGCTCCGCACGATCCACGACAGTCACCTCAGGAATTTCTGGATCGGTATCCGATTGAAAGGATTACGATCCCCAAACCATTTCTACCCGAGTACCCATATGCAGAGGAAATCGGAGCAGGGAAACAATTGCGAGATGAAAAGCTTGCGCCATTTCCGAGGACAAAGCAGGCTGTTGCGGTGCACCGCCGCGAATATTATGCCATTATGACGCATTTAGATGCCCAAATTGGCCGTATTCTTCAAGCGCTTGATGCATCAGGTAAAGCAGAGAATACATGGATTTTCTTTACTGCCGACCATGGTCTTTCAGTTGGTCATCACGGTCTTGTCGGAAAACAAAACCAGTATGATCACTCGATTCGTGTGCCTTTTGTTGTTGTTGGTCCTGGTGTGCCCAAGGGTGTGACTGACCCAACACCTATTTATCTTCAGGATGTAATGCCAACGACACTTGAACTGGCTGGTGCACAGCAGCCAAAGCATGTCTTTTTTAAGAGTCTGCTTTCTCGTTTAGGCCAAAGGAAGTCAGACGCATCCTCCAGACCCTATGAGTCGATTTACGGAAGCTATCTCACGCTTCAACGGTCGATTACACACGATGGTTGGAAACTGATCATCTACCCCGACGCCAAAGTGCTGCGGCTTTATCATCTGCAGCATGACCCACACGAAACGATTGATTTGGCAGGTCAGCCTGACCACGCTGAACAAATGACTCAATTGTTTGATCGATTTGTTCAGCTTCAGCGTGAGTTGAAGGACCCCATTGATGTGACACATTTAAGACCATCAAAATAAGGTGGCACGCCTTATACATGCGAACCTCACAGGACATTGAGATCATATGATGCTAAGAATTGTTGTGCGAGTGGGTCTTGCGGTTCTTCTACTAAGCGGAAGCGTGAATCAAGTAGCTCAGGCCCAAGGAAAGAAAAAGCAAAAACAAAACACGCCCTTTCGTTGGGTCAACAAGCCCTCCAAAGCGTACGCGAACTTGCCGATTCAGCATAAGACCTTTCGTAGTCGGTCAATGGGAGCTGACGTTGGATACTGTATCTATCTTCCTCCGGACTATGATAAATCAGAGCGGACGAAGAGTAGATACCCCGTTGTCTACTATCTTCATGGAGGACGGCCCGGCAGTGAACTGAAGTCAGTGAATCTTTCAGCATTCATTGAAAAGGCGATCCGCTCAAAACAGATACCACCAATGATCTATGTTTTTATAAATGGTGGTCCGATGAGTCATTACGACTACCCTCAGATAAAAAATGGCCAGGGCGAATCGGTCTTCATTGAAGAACTGATTCCTCATGTCGATTCAACATACCGAACAATTGCCTCGCGAAAGGGTCGTGGTGTTGAGGGATTTAGCCAGGGCGGTCGGGGAACGACCAGAATAATGTTTCGGCATCCAGAGCTTTTCTGTTCTGCTGCGCCTGGTGGTGGTGGGTTCGCAACGGAGAAAAAGATCAGTGAGAATGATGGCCATGAAAGTGATCGTATTGTCTTTGCAGAGGGCTATAACGCATACGACACAGCTCGCGTATATGCCAGTAGTGAGAAGCAGAAGCAATACCCACTTCGTATTCTCATTCACGTAGGAACAAAAGGTTCTAACTACGAAAATAATTTGGCATATATGCAATTCCTCGAGCAACTCGGCATCAAATTTGAGAAGCTCATAGTCAAGGATGTACCCCATAGTGCACGTTTAATTTATGAGCGGCAGGGTGATGCCTTGATGAAATTTCATGCCCAGAATTTTTCGGCTGACTCACAGTAGTCTTGCCTGCACGTCCACTAGCCGTCGTCATGAGTTATGACGTTTGGCTTTGCCTTTACTTTCCGCTGAGACAAGTGGCAGTGACAGCAGTTGAGTATCCAATTCTACGGGTGGTTGGTTTGAGAAATTGGTTATTGCCAGGCACTTTGAATGTGATTGTATATTCAGACTAGAGCCCGCGTTGCTTTCGTTGAGCTCAGTCGATAACCAGTGAATGCGAATGCAACAACTGCGTCGTTTCAGTCATTGTGAGTAAGAGCCCGGGTGAATCCATGGTTTGTTGGAAATGCAGTGGCATCGCTACTTATACTAAGTAGCACGTTTCTTTCGGCAGCGATTTCTTTTGTTTATTTTCAGGGAGAGTGATGTATGCAAATTGACCACAGTCGACAGCGTGCGATTTGTTCCCTGCTCAGTGTTGCTGTCGGAATTTTGTTTTTTGCGGCACCAATAGCCGTCGCTGGTGAAGCATTGAACAAAAAAGAAGGTGACACAATCTCATCATTTAGTCGGTGGGTGATCGCTGCTGATTATGCAGCAGATGGATCGCTTCTAGTGACAGCCGGAGGAGAGAGTCTTCTTTATCGTCCTGGTGATGTTGTTGTTTGGAAGTCCGACGGAAGCCGTGTTGGTGAATTGTCAGGACATCCAACAGCAGTGTGGGCTGTTGATGTTTCGTCTGATGGAAAATTAGCAGCTACAGCCGGGTACGACGGGCTTGTAAAAGTATGGGACCTGCAAAGCCGGAAATTGAAAGCAGATTTGAAACAGCACAAGGGGTGGGTGCGATCACTGGCCTTCTCACCTGACGGTGCGCGCTTAGCAAGTGCAGGAGAAGATGGAAAAGTTTTCTTATGGAATACGAAAGATGGTAAGGCTGCCGTCACCGTGGAAGCGCATAAAGGACCTGCGACCGCGGTTGCCTTTTCACCAGATGGAAAAACATTTGTAACAGGAGGTGGAGACAACCTCGTGAAAGTCTGGAATGCTGCTGATGGCACGGCGATACAAACTCTTGCAGGTCACGAAGACACGATTTGGTCAATTGCCTATTCGCCATCTCGTTCTCAGTTTGTATCAACTGGCGCTGACCGGACAGTTCGAGTCTGGTCTGCGGAAACTTTTAAGCAGACCGGAGTGTTGACGGGTCATAAAGATTGGGTAACAAGTGCCTCGTTTAATAGTGACGGAACTCGTTTGGTAACAGCAAGCCTGGATGGCAGGATCAAACTTTGGGATGTTCAGAAACAACGAGAGCAACAAGGGCTAAAGCGTCAGTCTTCAAGTGTCTGGTGTGTTACATTTGCGCCGGATAATCAATCACTTTTTATTGGTACGCACAGTGGCGGTCAGGTGGTTTCGACACCAGTAGCGAAACTGCTGCCGCTTCCTCCCAAGCCTTCCCCGAAGCCAGTTTCCCAAGCAGGTTTGAAGCCACTCGTACCGACGGAATTTAAAAGCCTGGTGGGAGCTACAGGAGTAATCTCAGTTGATGGGACTGTCCTTGTATCTGGCAAAAACGGGAAAGATACATACACACTTACAACGACAGTCCCACAGGGCCCGCCTGTGACAGCGATACGCCTTGAAGTACTCCCAGATAAAACATTGCCATCTCAGGGGCCGGGTCGAGCGCCCAACGGTAATTTTGTTCTCAGCGAATTCATTGTAAAAGCCGTATCGACTGGTGGACAGAAGGCCGAGACACAAGTTCCTTTCGCTTCTGTGACCGCGGACTATTCCCAGAAAGGATGGCCCGTGGCCAGTACACGAGATAAGAAACAAGATACTGGTTGGGGCATTTCCGGCCGCGAGGGCAAGTCACACGTTGCGACATTTCAAACGGCAGCACAAACGCCTATCCAGGGAGGAACGACACTGGTTTTCACTCTAAGCCAGCAATATCCGGATGGCAAACACTCAATAGGAAAATTCCGATTGTTTGTTGAGCAGGGAACGTCGGGCTCTGATTCTGTGAAAACTCCTGATAAGCCTGCAGAAAAAGATAATCAAAAAAAGAAGGCAGCAAATTCGTAGAACGAATACCATGGTAAAGTCCTCTTATCGCCATCTTTCCACCACGTTAAGGATGGTGTGCGGTCCTCCCTTATTTGAAGAAGCATGATGCAAGAAAAAATGAAAAAATCTTTTGTTCCACTACGGCGACGGTATCTTCTGGCGGGATTCATCCTCATTTTCGTCGGTGGATACATAGTTGGCTCTGTTGTTCCTGGCCAGAATGTGCCACCGAAGCGGTTTCCTGTCATCCATGCTATGACTTCACAGGCAGATGACTCATTTGCAGCCTGTACGGTACCTCTGGCAACAGGTTTGGAAGGATTTTTTATCCTCGATTTTCTAACGGGCGATCTTTCAGGTGGAGTGATCAATCCTGTGACATCCACCTTCGGGGCGAGTTTTCGGCACAATGTGCTGAATGATCTTGGTTTCCAGCCCGGACAGGCGAAAAACCCAAAGTTTCTGCTTGTTGCAGGACAAATTGACATGCGGCGTGGTCGAACACCAATGGCGCCTGCTGTGCTCTATGTTACTGACTGTGCGTCTGGAGCAACGGCAGCGTATGGCATTCCATTCAGCAACCAACGTGGAGCAGCCGGTGGTGTTGCGGTGCCTTTGGTTCTTCTTGATGTCGCTCAGCCTCGAGGGGGTGAAAATCAATAATGAGTAGTAATGAGATACAGACAGAACGCTCAATGATTATTTTTGTGAATGGGCAAGAAACACAGATTTCGAATGGTCACACTGCGCATGATCTTCTCCTCGATTTAGGATTCGAGACACGCCCTGTTGCGGTTGAGGTGAATAAGGAAGTCATTCCAAGAGCACTTCTTCCGAGTCGGGTTCTCTGTGAGCATGATCAAATCGAGGTTGTTACGCTCGTTGGCGGCGGTTGAAAACAGTACGAACCATCCCATTGAGGAGTCACAAAACGGTATGGCACATACGGCAGTTACTATCGCATGCGAAGAGAAATCACAACCATCGCTTAAAGTCGGGAACTTCGAGCTTGCAAGCCGTCTTGTAGTAGGAACGGGCAAGTATGCCAGCTATGCAGAAATGGCCGAATGTCTTGATGCAAGCGGAACGGACTGTGTCACGGTAGCAGTGCGTCGCGAGCGGCTCTTGAATACTGCCGGAGAAAATATTCTCGATCATCTTGATCTTGAGCGATACACGCTGCTACCGAATACGGCAGGCTGCTTTTCGGCAGATGATGCAGTACGTGTTGCACGGCTTGGTCGTGAACTTCTTCGGGATCTCGGAAACAAGGGAAGTGAGTGGGTCAAACTCGAAGTCCTTGGTGATCAGAAGACGTTGCTGCCAGATCCTGTTGGTACAATTGAAGCGACCCAACGTCTTGTAGACGATGGTTTCACAGTACTTGTCTACAGCAGCGATGATCCAATAGTTGCCAAGAGGCTCAAGGATCTTGGGGCAGCAAGTGTCATGCCGGCAGGAAGTCCCATTGGCTCAGGGCAAGGAATTCTCAACGCAAATAGTTTGCGTATCTGTCTTGAGTATCTGAAAGATGGTGATCCTGAGTATCCCGTGATCGTCGATGCGGGTGTCGGTACAGCGAGCGACGTAGCGGTTGCAATGGAACTTGGTGTTGATGGTGTTCTTTTGAATACGGCAATCGCACATGCTACCGATCCACGCACAATGGCTCTTGCTATGCGATCTGCCTGTACCGCTGGCCGATATGCATTTCTTGCGGGACGAATTCCTCGTAAGCGGTACGCAACGGCGTCGAGCCCAGAGTCTGGGCGAATCCATGAGTCATCTTGAATTGCAGGTACGTTGATATGCTGGCGAAACGTATTATTCCATGTCTCGATGTTGAAAAAGGACGTGTGGTAAAAGGAACAAAGTTTCTCGAGCTTGTGGATGCCGGTGATCCAGTGGCTGTGGCCGCCCGGTATGAATCTGAAGGCGCAGATGAACTAGTCTTTCTTGATATTACGGCTAGCCATGAAGGTCGGGCAATCATGCTCGACATGGTTCGGAGAGTAGCTGAAACCGTATTTATGCCATTCACCGTAGGCGGTGGTATCCGAACATTGGACGATGCTGTTGAGCTCATTCATGCTGGTGCTGAAAAGGTGAGTATCAACTCATCGGCGGTGAAGACACCTGAACTGGTAACGGAAGTAGCCAATCGTCTTGGCAGCTGTGCCACGGTCGTCAATATCGACCCCAAGCGGGTTGTCAAAGACGGAAAAGAGGTATGGGAAGTTTTTGTAAACGGAGGTCGTGTGCCGACTGGTATTGAGGCAGTTGATTGGGCACGACGAGTCGAGCAGTTGGGCGCAGGTGAAATTGTTCTCACGTGTATGGATCGAGATGGGACGCGCGATGGGTATGACCTCGAGATAACCGCAGCAGTGAGTCGAGCTGTTGGAATTCCTGTGGTAGCCAGTGGTGGTGCCGGCAAGCCAGAGCATCTGGCCGATGCCATTGAATACGGAGCGGCAGATGCTGTTCTTGCAGCTGGAATCTTTCATTTTGGAGCCTGCACCATTAGTGATGTCAAAAAACTGCTTGCAAGTCGTGGGATTCCGGTGCGTCCAGTAGGGGGACATGTATAAAAGTCCAACAACGCGTCAGAATCGGTCACTATTTGGTCGAAAGGCCACGGTGGTTTATCGTGAGGTTCTTTGAAAAGCCTCCGCTAGTCGAAGAGGCCATCCAACAGGAGGGGCAAGAATGACACTCGATGCTAAGTCAGAACCAAAATCAACTTTTGCTTCGGAGGAATCTGCGCCAGTGGCTCGTGGGTCAAAAAAAGATATCAAGCTTGAAGTAGATAAATATCTCGAAGCCCTTGTGAAACTCGATGGTTCGGACCTTCATTTGAAAGTTGACCAGCCCCCATACATGCGGGTGAAAGGTTCACTTCAACCACTTAAAGCCCCACCAATTGGTCAAGAGAAGATGAAGGAACTCTGCCTCCCGATGCTTGATGATCGCCAGCTAAAAATCTTGGATGATGAGGGTGGTGCAGACTTTGCGTACACAGCACTTGTTGGTGATACAAGGTGGCGGTTTCGAGTGAATTTACTCTACCAGCAGGGATCGCTCGGTATGGTTGCACGGAAAGTTAATAATACGATTCCAGATTTTGAAGGGTTGTATCTTCCAGGTTCGATCGAGCGACTGTGTACACTCGATCAAGGGATGGTGTTACTTGCTGGTGTGACCGGATCTGGAAAAAGCACCACGATTGGTTCGATGCTAAATTACATCAATAGGAACTATCGAAAACATATTCTTACGCTCGAAGATCCTGTCGAATTTGTGTTTACTGAAGACAAGTGTCTTATCAATCAACGGGAAGTTGGTACGGATGTCAAAAATTTTGAAATTGGCATGAAGCATGCGGTCCGAGAAGATCCAGATATTATTCTGGTTGGTGAGTTGCGAGATACTGAAACATTTAAGACTGCAATCCATGCTGCTGAAACAGGTCATCTTGTCTATGGCACCATCCATGCTTCAAATGCCCCAAGTACCATTACTCGAATCCTTGACCTCTTTCCTCAGGAAGAGCATGCGGCTATCCGAAGTGCCATGGCCTTCAATATGAAAGGGATAGTTGCACAAAAACTTCTTAAATCCATTAAAGAGGGTGTCTCGCGGGTGCCCTCTGTCGAATTAATGTTTTTTGATGTTCTTGTTCGGAAATACATTTTGGAAGAACAGGAACATATGTTAGCGGACCATATTCGCAAATCGGTAAGAGACGGTATGCAAGATTTCACAATGAGTCTTAAAAATCTTATCGACCAAGGGCTTATCGACCGGCAAGCAGCGCTTGATATCGCTCCAAATCGTGAAGCGTTACAAATGGCACTCAAAGGGATTGGTTAATCATTCAGTTTGAACCAAACTTGTTTCAAGAAATCCTGAAAGGCTGGTTAGTTGTTATGAATAGAGAGAAATTCATGCTGAAGCATGCATTAGCTGATCGGTTAATGATTGTTTTTCTCTGCTTCTTTTTCTCCACAGTACTGTCGTTACCTGCAATTGCTCAGGCTCCTGAACAACCTGCTGCAGATGCTGAAAAAGCGGATAAAGGTGGAGAAGACCCCGATGGAAAACCATCTGTGGATGTCGAAAAAAAGTTGGACACGACCACCGTCGGAATCGGTGGTGGAGTTCTGGCCGTTCTCACGATACTTTTCGGCCTTACGAGTATCTGGGTAAAAAAAGACAGTCTTCGATATGGGATCGGCAGCAAAAAATGGACACGCATAGTTGTGGTTCCTTATGCGCTTGGAGCAATAGCACTTGCAGTATCTGTTGGGCTGAATTGGACCGAATATGCATTTCTTGCAAGTGGTGGGTTGTGGGGTGCATTAGGAGGTCTTTCTGCGGTCTGGCTGGTACCTGTCTTTCTTTATGTCATCGCTCGATCACGCGCGCTGAACGATACTGGAGAGGTTGAGGCGGCGCCACCAGACGTCGTGCTTATTGCTACCTGTCGTGAAGTGCCAGAGGAAAATACGCTTCTCATTGAAAAGCTTTCTGAAAATCCAGAGTTTGCTGAGCTAGTTCGAGTTTTGTCTGAGGCATTTGCTGCGCGTGCTCCAATCGTGTTACTTGATCTAGCCCAGGGAGGCCTTCATGTGCGATACGACATTGATGACACAAAGGTACCAACACGTATTCGGGAACACCTTCTCAATGGCAGGAAACTTCGGAAAAATGATCCAGAAGTTTGGGTTGATGCACCGCCACTGGATGCTGTAACTGGTGAAAAGATGCTGGTCACCCTCATGAGGCTTGCTGGCCTTTCTCCAAAGAAGCGAGGTCGTCCACAGGTGGGTGAATTTGAGGTCACAGTAGACGGGAAAAAAAGAACATGTCGGCTCAGTACCAAAGTCATAAAAGGGCATGAGCAGTTCGCTGTTGATTTGGCGGAACCACCAAAGAAGTTTAAGACCGCAGACGATCTGGGCATGCCTTCAGAAATGCTTGAGCTACTTCAAGAGTTAGTAAACAAGAAACATGGTTTGTTTATTGTCTCAGCGTCAAAAGGCAATGGCCTCTCTACCCTTTTTGACATGACGGTGACAGCTGGAGATCGGCTGATGCGAGACTTTGTTTCCATCGAGGAAAAAAATGAAAACAACACAGAGATCC
>JADHSL010000063.1 GCA_016776925.1 Pirellulales bacterium
CACAGTGATGAGGAACTTATTTCTGCTGCAATCAACTCTCTCCCGTCGCACCGTGACGAGGCAAAAGAACTTTTCTGTGAGGCCAAAATACATCGCTGGCTCGGCGCAGTAAGTGCTCAACCTGGTGGATTCCAACAGCGCGGGGCTGATGCAAGACATTGCCCTGATGCTGGCACATGCCCAAACCTACTCGTAGTAGGTGATTATCTGTTTGACTCCACATTAAATGGCGTACTAGATTCTGCCGATTATGCTGCAGGCTGGATCACAACGATGGCAGCAGCCAAAGAGTAGGAAAAGAATGAATACAAACGTTCCGCATGTTCCCCAAGGACATGGCCCAGGAGGGACTGCAAATGCATCCATGAATTCTCTACCCGGAAGACATGTGGAGGAGGTTCGATTCCCATCAATCTCCGAAGGAAAAAGTATTGAATTTTTAAAAATTTCTACTGAAGATCCTATTGAAGGTCATCTCAACGAATGCCTCGCCTGGGTTCATGCCGGTCAATCATGTGACAAACCGATTGTTCTTGAACTGTATGGAACGCTTGTCGTCTGGACACCAATACGAATGGTCTTAGCCACGGCACCTCAACATTTTAAGAAGGCCGAGCATGCCGTTTTAGATTTCACGACGACGGCATCTGAACTCGGTACTATTGAGCATGCACTTCCTTCGGCATGGGAACACTACGAGAATGACTTGCCAAGTGGATTTTCGTTTCATGATTCAGACAGAGAATCTGCTACCGCTCTGGCTCATCGGTATAAGCAAGCAATGTCACTGGCAGGAAAACTCTCCAGACTCTCACCCCGTATTCATCTAGCACCGGAACATCCACCAACTCTTGCCGGCCAACTTGGCGAGCGACTCCGAGATCGTTCTCGACTGATCGACCGTGAGGAATTCGCCGGCGAACAACTCGACACTATAATTCGGCTCTATGAAACGACTGGGCAACGCGTGAGCGAATATGTGCTCGCACAGCGAGAATATGTTCTGATCTGGGCAATTGTTTTCTTGCTCGCAGCAGAAATTGTACTGCTACTTGTTGACCTGCTCTCGACCGCTGGAAATTGATCTCGTGCGCCTCCTGTCTATTGATATCCTGCGAACAGCGGCTATCGGAATGATGGTGCTGGTCCACTTTGTAGAAAACCTGTCGTCTCAGTACAGCCAATCGGCCGCTGGCCCCGCTTCTCGAGAGCATCTCTGGTGGCTGCCCGTTGGCATGGCAGCGCCACTCTTCACATTGCTGGCCGGCGTGAGTTACCACTCTTGGCTCGCCCTACAAAGAGACAGGGGACTCGATGATTGCACAATCTCCAAACGAACTGTTCGTCGTGGCCTTTTTCTTATTGGAATTGGCTTTGCGTTCAACGTGTTCGTCTGGCTGCCTGAAGACACATTCAACTGGGACATCCTCACCTTTATTGGATCCGCACTCATCTTCTTAAACCTCATCCGCAAGATGCCGACAGAAGTATTGATTTTCGGCATTATTCTTGTGGCTGTTGTAAGCCCCGCTCTCCAAGGAATCAGCGACTACTACGCGTACTGGATCAATGGATATTTCGAGTACGACTGGACGCTTTCTGATGTTGTCCTTGGATACCTTGTCACGGGATATTTCCCAATTTTCCCTTGGATTATTTTGCCGGCTATCGGCTTTGTTATTGCACCCATACTCTTTCCATCAGCCACAACTCCATCCCAAGGAAAGCGACCCTCGAGGCTGCTCTTAGTAACGTGCTTAAGCATTGGATGCATTGCAGCATCTCTCTCATTACAACAACTCACTTTCCTGTCTCCTCTTATTTATCAGAGAACAATGTTTCCAGCCTCAAGTAGTTACCTGCTTGGGGCGATTGGAGTGTCTACTTTCAGTCTATTCACACTCCATAGGATTGTTGATCAAAAACCTGACGAGAAAAACTATTCTCCATCCTTCAGGATTCTTGCAAAATGGTTTCGTGTTGTCAGCAAACATTCCCTGTCAATCTATCTCATACATCACATGATTCATCTTTGGCCGCTCTGGTTTTACGGGCTTATGACCGCAGGAGAACCCACTGCGCATTGGCAAAATTTTATGCCAGTTGTCTTCTCGACAATACTCGCTCTTTTCTTCTGTGCTCTTGTTGTCCCAGCATTTCTTATCATTGATAAATATCGTCTACCAACTATTGAAAGTGTCATGCGATGGATAGGCGACTGAACCAATACTTCAAAATCTGCTATTGGTTCTAGGAGTGAAAAAACACTGCACCAGCACCTATGCAGATGGACGGCGAGCTATACGGCACGTACATTCCTGAACTATGACGACTAAGAAAAAGAAGACCAGTCGACGATTATCTCGCAAACGGACGCCAAGCCGAGTCCGTGAGGGCGACTGTCTTGAATTACTGAGTCGTGTTTCATCCGATAGCGTTCCCCTCGCATTTGCTGACCCGCCCTTTAACATTGGCTATTCATACGACACCTATCACGACCGCCGTTCAACGGATGACTATCTCGACTGGTCTACGCGTTGGATGAGTGAAATCCGTCGCATTCTTCGACCCGACGGAACATTTTGGCTTGCCATAGGTGATGAATACGCTGCTGAACTCAAGGTCATTGCGACAAGAGAACTCGGGTTTGTATGCCGGAGTTGGGTTGTCTGGTACTACACGTTTGGCGTGAACTGTCAGCAGAAGTTCAATCGTTCACACGCCCACTTATTTCACTTCGTCTGTGACCCAAAGTCTTTCACCTTTAACGCCGACACTATAAGGGTGCCATCGGCCCGTGAATTGGTCTACGGTGATCGCAGAGCAAACCCAAAAGGACGGCTTCCGGATGACACATGGATTTTACGACCTCAGGACCTGACAAGTGGCTTCAATACAGACGAAGACACATGGTACTTTCCTCGAGTGTGTGGAACATTCAAGGAACGATCTGGCTGGCATGGATGCCAGATGCCCGAACAACTTCTTGGACGAATCATCCGATCATCAAGCCACCCAGGGGATCTTATCGTTGATCCGTTTGCTGGAAGTGGCACAACGCTGGCAGTCGCAAAGAAGCTCGGTCGTTCATACCTCGGATTTGAACTTTCTGCAGATTATGTTGCACACATTCGAAAGCGACTGGCATCTATAAAAAGCGGCCAGGCACTTGATGGATCTCCTGAGCCACTTAAAAGTGTGCCGTCCACGTCACAAGGCAGGTCTCTAAAAAAGCCATCTCGCCGCCGTTGAACAAGTTCATAACAACACCTTTTCTTCCGCACTTGCCTTCTTGTAGCGAACGGTGTTGAATGAAAGATAGAATATCCTGTGACGGCCCCTGGAACACTCCTCATTCAGTAAAGCACTTCATTATGAAATACGGTATTAATCTGCTTCTTTGGACTGATTCGATGCATGATGGCCTCATACCCACGGTTGAGGCCATTAAATCCATGGGGTATGACGGCGTCGAAATGCCACTGTTTGATCCAAACAAGAAACTCTATGAAGAATGGGGAAAAAAACTTGATGACATTGG
This sequence comes from Pirellulales bacterium, assembly GCA_016776925.1. GTDB lineage: Bacteria > Planctomycetota > Planctomycetia > Pirellulales > UBA1268 > UBA1268. Next base: position 3,542 of record JADHSL010000063.1, read on the forward strand.
TTTGGAGCGCACCGCTGTCACCATTCGCGGGGCAGAAGATAATCCAATAAGCCCATCCGCCAGCGTACGATCCGCGGCAGTTGACGCAATGAAAAAAACTATCGATTGTTGCCATGCTTCCGGCGTGAAACTCTTGGCTGGACCAACTCATTCTGCTCTTGGTGAGTTCTCTGGGTGCGGACCAACAGACGATGAAATAAAGTGGGGAGCCGAAACAATGCGGCAGGTTGCCGAGTACGCCTCGACTGCTGATGTCACAATTGTCGTTGAATATCTCAATCGATTTGAAAACTATTTCCTCACGAGCGTCGCCCAAACAGTTTCTTTTATAGGCAAAGTCGACCATCCAAATGTCAGAATGATGTATGACACATTCCACGCAAATATTGAAGAAAAAAATCTGACGGATGCTATCGATGCTGCAATGCCGTGGACGAAACTTGTTCATATTTCAGAAAATGACCGAAGCACTCCAGGACAAGGGCATGTTGCATGGGATGAGACATTTGACGCCATTAAGAAAACGAACTGGGATGGATGGATGGTCGTCGAGGCATTCGGTCTAGCACTTCCGGCAATTGTTGCTGCCACCAAAATATGGCGAAAGATGTACTCAACGGAGGAACAACTGGCCAGCGATGCGCTGCAATTCATGAAAACGAATGTTGACAAACGCTGGAAGTGATCAGATGTGACCCGAACAGGTCTTGGACTTCTGCACTCACTTAATGAGTACTGACAAGAATAGGAATTCAACTCGTGACGAATGAGCCACGGAAGGCAAAAAAACCATCGGGTGGATTCGGTGGACCTCCTGCTGAAGGAGGGCTTTCGATCGATCGATTAGCGCAGGCATTTGCCGCCATGATGGGCGAGCAAGATCCGTATGAGACCGCAACAAAAGGCACACAAGAAGTCGTAGAGATTGACACATCGCCGGACCTTGACGAAACAAGCGATGCTGCCGACACACCACAGACTCCAACGTGCCGTGTGAATCCACAGTCGATTCTGGAAGCTCTTCTGTTTGTTGGTCTGCCGGAGGGCCAGCCACTCTCAAGTGAACGGGTAGCGAATCTGATGCGCGGTGTCCGTTCGTCAGAAATTGATGAATTCGCTCGAGATCTTGCGCACCGCTATGAAATCAATGGGTGCCCGTACGAGGTTGTATCTGAAGGAACCGGCTGGATCCTTCGACTCCGGAAAGAGTTTCGTCAATACGGTGCCGTCCTCGAGGCCAAAACACGTCGCGTACGACTTGATGCAGGAGCGCTTGATGCATTAGCTGTCGTTGCCTGGAACCAGCCGGTAGCTCGAGACGATTTGACACGACTTGGGTGTGATGCCACTCCTGCAGTTATGCGACAACTGGTGCGGCGCGGCTTACTCGAATTGGTCAAACTTGCACGTGACCAGATTGATGTTCAAGAAGAGATCCCGTGTTACCGTACAACACCACGATTCCTGGAGGTTTTTCAACTCCGTTCTCTCTCGGATCTACCTGATCCGCATGAGCCACCGCGATGACCATTACAAGAAACATGCTGCGGCATTACTCATCGACGCATTGTTGCTTCACCCACTCGACGGCTGCCTCGCGTGAGATGATTTTTTCGTCAAGTTGCAACGATCGTAATTGATTCAAAAGATGCCCAACAACAGGTCCAGACGGAACACCGAGTTGTAGGAGATCATTGCCTCGGAGTAAGTGGGAAGGATTGAGCTCTGCGTCAGTCCGTTGTACCTGCTGCCTTACCCAAGCCACTTTTTCTGATGAAAAGCAATGAATCACAGCAAGTGATCCCACAATATCAGCCAATTGAAATCGCCACTCGTGGGCAAGCCATGGCTGGAGACGGGACCACGGAGCATGCGAGTAATCGGATCCAGCATCCTTTGCACTGAGAACAGAAAGTGCCTCGACTAACCAAGCAGCAAGTCTTCTCTCATAATTTGATAGTCGGAGGTGATTACATATGCCAGCAACTAATTCAGGCTCTTCCCGACAGAGGATTGCAATAGTCAACGGTAGACTCGGCTCATTGAGGGCATCAAGGGCGTCCGATGCACTTGACCAAAAAGACTCTGTTTTGTTCAATCGGCCACCAAACAAAGGATTCACAAGACCTGTGCCCACCAGGAGCCGTAGTGCCTGACCACGGCCTATTCGAGAAAACATCAACCGAAGCTCCGCAGCTAGCCGTTCTGGACTGACTAATACAAGTTGATGAGCCAGCAGGTCGATGGCATCCCGAGTATGAGATTCCAATGGAAATGCGAAGTTGGCTGAAAAACGCACAGCTCGCAACATCCGGAGATGATCCTCTCCAAATCGCATACTTGGGTCACCGATAGCACGAATAATCCCTTCGTCCAAATCGCGCTGCCCACCCACGTAGTCAACAACAACTTCTTCGACTGGATCAAAGAAAAGACCGTTGATTGTAAAATCGCGACGCAGGGCATCTTCCTGTGCGTCACAGAAAGTGACGCCTACCGGACGACGTCCATCAACATACTCGGCATCCGAACGGTAGGTTGCAACCTCTACATTTCCAGATGCTTTCGAACCAATAACTGTGATCACTCCAAAGGCAGCACCAATGGCAATCGTGTGCCTGCGACCGAAAAGTTCTCTGACACTGTCCGGGTGAGCAGACGTTGCAACGTCGTAATCTACGGGAACTCGGCCTGACAACTGATCACGAACACACCCCCCTGCCCAGACTGCTTCATATCCTTGCTGTCGAAGTTTCTTTACAACCTCGACAGCAAACATACGGGCAGCAATAGGATCAATGTGACTGAGGGGCATTGTTTCGCTCGACCTTTTAGTATGTTCTCACCATTGTGAACACATTGAGCGTACAATCAACAGCACCCACTAGCCGTAATGATTTGTTTTGCAATAAACTTTAATAATGACATTACCAACAGAGATTATTCCGAGCGACGCCTCAACACTGTTTGATGCATTAAAACCCGCCGATTGCCTCTTGCTCGACTGCCGTACAGAAGAAGAATATTCCATTGCAAAAATTGCCAAATCGAAGCTCATTCCGATGCAGGAAATCCCTGGAAGATTGGATGAATTAGAGCCTTGGAGGCAGAAACGACTTGTTGTGCACTGTCACCACGGAGTCCGCAGCCTCCGCGTAGCAAAATGGCTCCGAGAGCAAGGCTTTGACAATGCCCAGAGTCTCAAGGGTGGCATTGAAGCGTGGAGGAATGAAATTGATTCTTCAATCCCTGCATACTAGGGATGTTTGGCTGCCACCTGTGCAAGTGGCTGGCAAGCCGGTATCTTTGTTGAGAATATTGCGGTTGGGGCTGTAAGCCTTAGCAGCACATGACATTTATTTTTAAATTGCCCGAGAACGGATTTTTCCTAAGTCAAATATCCTCGCAGGAGACGAACATGTCCAGCAACGTACCAAACTCTGATAGTCCGCGTTTTTCCCGACGCAATGCCGTAAAGATTGCTACCGTTGCTGGCGGTGCGCTCGCTTCGATGCGCGGAGTACATGCCCAAACTCAGTCCACAGAAGTTATCCGAATAGGTCTTGTTGGTTGCGGCGGACGAGGTACTGGTGCCTTAACTCAGGCTCTGAGTGTAAATGGTTCAAATATCAAAGTGACTGCTGTTGCAGATGCTTTCGAAAGCAATATTAGCCGCACGCTTCGAGCAGTGGAGAAAATGAAAGACAAAGTCGATCTTCCAAAAGAACGACAGTTCCATGGTCTTGATGCGTACAAGAAAGTTCTTGATCATTGTGATCTTGTCATTCTGGCAACTCCTCCCGGCTTTCGTCCGTACCACTTCGAAGCTGCTATCAACGCGGGCAAACACGTCTTCATGGAAAAACCTGTTTGTGTTGACAGCGCAGGTGCTCGTCTTGTACTTGAGGTCGCAAAGAAAGCTGATGAAATGAATAGAAAGGTGGTTGTCGGACTTCAACGACACTACCAGGCAAGCTATCGGGAAACAATCAAGCGAGTCCGTGATGGCATGGTTGGCGATATCATCGGAGGCCAGGTCTACTGGAATGGTAGTGGCATCTGGTACCGGAAACGCGAAGCCGAAATGAATGAAATGCAATTTCAGGTCCATAACTGGTATCACTTCAATTGGCTCTGTGGTGACCACATTTGCGAACAGCATGTTCACAATATTGACATTGCAAACTGGTTCCTTGACATGCTTCCTGAATCGGCATACGGCGTCGGAGGAAAGCAGAACAGAGTGGTCGGACAGCCGAGTGAAATTTACGATCACCATGCTGTGAATTTCAGCTACCCCAATGGCGTCCGCATTGCCAGTCAATGCCGACAATTCCCAGGTGGCCAGAACCGAGTAAATGAAGAATTTCAGGGAACAAAAGGATTTGTGAAAATTGGTGAAATAACAGATTATTCTGGGAAAGTTCTTTGGAAATACGAAGGGCCGACCAAGTCAAAGAGCAAAGATGCCGGTGGCACCACGAACCCGTATCAGGTCGAACATAACGAACTCCAAGCTGCTATCCGTAACGATACGCCGCTCAACAACGCCTACTATGGGGCAACCTCAACCTTTTCAGCGGTTCTTGGTCGAACGGCAACGTACAGTGGCAAGCCGCAGGAATATGAGAAGCTTCTGGCCGCTGATTACAACTTAATGCCTGACAACCTTACGTGGGAGTCAACTCCTCCTGTCGTTCCGGATAAAGATGGCAACTATCCGTTGCCTATGCCAGCGACCTATAAGCTTGCGAAGAAAATGACCTCCTAAGTCGGGGAGGCACGACGTATGAGAATTGGTATCCCAAAGGAAACGAAGAAAGACGAATATCGCGTCGCGATTCTTCCTGTTGGGGTAGAAGAGTTGGTACGATCCGGCCACACTGTTACGCTGCAAAAAACAGCTGGGAGCGGTTCTGGATTACCTGACAGCGCATACGAACAGTGCGGTGCGACCATCGTCAACACTGCGCCTGAAGTTTTCGCTTCATCTGATCTCATTGTCAAAGTCAAGGAACCCCAACCAGACGAAATAGCACTTATTCGGCCACAGCAGATTGTATTCACCTACTTTCATTTCGCCGCTGATCGAGAATTGACAGAACGTTTTCTCGAAACAGGCGCGACGGCTGTCGCTTATGAAACACTTCGTGACGAACAGGGAGCACTGCCCCTGCTGAAGCCGATGAGTGAAGTGGCAGGAAGAATGAGCATTCAGGAAGGTGCAAAATACCTCGAGAAACCACAGATGGGACGAGGCATTCTGCTCGGGGGTGTCCCGGGGGTTCCGCCTGCTAATGTTCTTGTTCTTGGAGCCGGTACTGTCGGAGCCAACGCGGCCAAAGTAGCAGCAGGTTTTGGGGCAAATATTGGTCTGCTGGATACGAATCTTGAACGGCTTCGATATCTTGATGACGTCACACCGCCCAATATTGATTGCCTTTACTCCGATCGCCATACCATCCGAGAATGGCTGGGCCGTGCTGATCTGGTCATCGGCAGTGTGCTGATCCCTGGGGCTCGTGCACCACACCTCGTTGAACGCAATGATTTGCGTCTTATGAAACCCGGTTCTGTTATTATCGATGTAGCAATTGACCAAGGCGGCTGTATTGCCACGAGCCGCCCAACATCACATGCTGAGCCGACATTTGTTGTCGATAATGTCGTGCATTATTGTGTGACAAATATGCCGGGCGCTGTCGGACGGACAAGTACGCACGCTTTGTGTAACGCTACGCTCCCCTACGTCCTCACACTTGCCAACCAAGGCCTCACGGCCGCAGCACATACGAGCCGGGCGATTCAAACGGCCGTTAATATCTTTGAGGGCAAACTTATACAGCCGGCCGTAGCAAAATCATTTCATCTCCCCTGCAGCCCCAATCCTTTCTCAAACGAATAAGCACTCCTGCTTTCGGTATCATCCTCATTCAAGTACGCCATCTTTTTCAGGAAGCATTCATCACAGGCCCTCAGTAACGGAACGATTCAAGAGCAATGAACACACCTCTTCTGAATGAAATTAACACTGTCTGCTGGCGGGGTAACAGCGACGGCCATCTCGAGATTCTCGATCAGACCCAACTTCCAACCCAGATCACCCATGTTGTTTGCAAAGATGTTCCGACGGTAGTTGAGGCGATTCAATCATTGAGGGTTCGAGGTGCACCTGCAATTGGTATCGCCGGTGCCTATGGAATGGTGCTGGCAATTCATCAGGCCATACACCTTGAGGAATCAAGTGAGAAAAAGATTGCATACATTCAACAACGTGCAGAGGATCTCGCAACTTCAAGGCCGACTGCTGTAAATCTCCGCTGGGCGATCCAACGCATTGAAAGCCTCATTTTAAATGCAGGTAAAAATCCAGATTTCTTAGAGTTATCCAAGGCTGTTCTTGATGAGGCGAAGTGCATTCAGAAAGAAGACCAGCGTCTCTGTGAAAAAATTGGTGAATATGGTGCTTCAATTCTTCCTGATGGCGACATCTTGACTCATTGCAACACAGGAGCTTTGGCAACAGGGGGCATTGGCACGGCGCTTGGTGTGATTGTGACTGCTTGGGAACAAGGCCGTCGTTTTCATGTGTTCGCTGACGAAACCCGGCCTTTACTGCAAGGCGCTCGGCTTACTGCCTGGGAACTCACCCAGCGAAAGATTCCAGTCACTGTGCTTGCAGATGCAGCTGCAGCCCACCTCTTGAAAACTGGGCTGATAGGCTGCTGTATTGTTGGAGCTGATCGAATTACGGCAAATGGAGATACTGCGAATAAAATTGGGACGTACGGCCTGGCATTATTGGCAAAGGCTCACAATATTCCATTTTTTGTTGCAGCTCCATCGACTACATTTGATCTCACACTTCAAACCGGAGATGAAATACCAATCGAAGAACGCGATGAGAATGAGATCCTTCAGCCGTTTGGCTTTCAATCCACTCCAGCAACGGCTCGCGGCTTTAATCCAGCCTTTGACGTCACACCGGCTGACCTCATCACTGCGATAATCACCGAGCGTGGTATCATTAAGAACGTAACTATAGACACAGTTGCTGCCGTAATAAGCAACTGACTGTAGCCGTACCAGATAAATCTTCCCTCCCTGCGAATCCACTTAGCATGTTCTCTTCTACTCCGCAGGTCGTTATTGTTGGTCGGCCAAACGTCGGAAAGTCAAGTATTTTCAATTGGCTTTCTCAGCGACGAATTGCGATCGAAGATCCGACTGCGGGTGTCACTCGAGACCGTCTGACCCAACGGATTGAATGTGGTGGAAAGATAATTGACCTGATAGATACCGGCGGTATGGGGTTTGATGATCCAGATGGGTTGACTGAACAGATCGACATGCAGATCGAAGCTGGCTTGGCTACAGCCGGAGTAGTCGTTTTCGTAGTTGATATCCGAACTGGTCGCATTCCAGCAGACGCGGAAGTGGCTGCACGCCTCCGACAGTCCGGTGCAAATGTTCTACTGGTAGCAAATAAGTCTGATGATGAAAAATATGATGTCTTAGGCCATGACTTTGATGAACTTGGGTTTGGTTCACCGATTGTTACAAGTACAAAACAAAACCGTCACCGTGATGAATTAGTCGAAGCTATCACGACACTTCTGCCAACAACCACGGAAAATGATGTTCCGGCCACAACCGACCTTCCAGAAATGAAGGTTGCTATCGTCGGCCGTCGAAATGTAGGAAAGAGTACGTTTGTCAATGCTCTTGCAAAAGAAGAACGAGTAATTGCCAGCCCCGTTGCGGGAACAACACGTGATAGTATTGATGTTCGTTTTGAAGTAGACGGTCACTCTTTTCTTGCAATTGATACGCCAGGACTTCGAAGAACAAAAAGTCGAAAAAGTGATATCGACTTTTACTCAACCCATCGCGCCGAAAGAAGCATTCGGCGCGCTGATGTGGTTTTGATGCTTTTCGACGCGACGGAGCCTGTAGGGAAAGTTGACAAACAGCTTGTTGATCTCATTGTCGAACAACAGAAACCTGTTCTTTTCGTTGTGAATAAGTGGGACTTATACGCTGGAGATGTAGAACGAAGCGAGTGGGCGCAATACCTTCGTGACACCTTCCGCACGATGCCTTGGGCTCCTATTGCATTTGTGACTGCCAAAACCGGACGTAATGTCAAAGCGGCAATCGACACAACACAACGACTCTTTCGTCAGAGTCAGGCTCGGGTTCCAACAGCTGCGCTCAATACAATGATTCATGCTGCCACTCAAGCGACCCGACCACCTTCTGATCGCCGAGGCCGACCCGTTCGCATTTATTTCGCAACACAGGTTGACACTGCTCCACCAACAATTGTTCTTTCGACAAGTTCTCCTGAAAGCATCACGGCACCTTATAAACGGTATCTTCTTTCCTCACTCCGAAAGAATGCCCCATTTACTGAAGTGCCCATAAAAATCTTAGTGCGGAATCACAAATCACGTGAATAACATTCTGCTTGTTCATGAAGTTTTCTCACGACATCAACATCTTCTGGTGATATCGGAACACCTTCGAGAAAACAGCCGGGCTGTTCTCGTATTTCAGGCACAAGTTTTTCGAGCACGATTTGTATAAGACGATCTATTCCGTGACCAGTTCGTGCAGATGTCCGAACCAATGGCTCTAAAACTGTCTTTTCACATGATTGCTTGGTGTCACAGAGGTCTGACTTCGTACCAACGGTGATATACGGTGGAAGATCATCACCTAATTTGGTTATTGAGAAACCGTCATTTACCGATTGGTCCAATGGTTGAACATGTAGTATGAGATCGGCTTCCATTGCTGCCACGGCAGCTCGATCAATTCCCTTTCTTTCAATTTCATTCTTTTTTTTCTTTTGAGTATCGGCCAAATGGAAACCTGCTGTATCAATGAAATCCACTGACCACCCAGCAATCACAACTCGTGTCTCCAACACGTCACGTGTTGTACCTGCATGTGGGGATACAATGCTCCGATCATATCCAGCGAGTGCGTTTACTAGACTGCTTTTCCCGGCATTAACAGGCCCCAATAGAATGACACGCCAGGGTTGGGTCAAGCGTAAACCAATTCGGGCAGCTTGCTTCAAACGATTGATAATCGCTTGTGCCACAACGAGCCGATCCAGACATCTCGGAGTCATATCAAGGACTTGCTGAACTCGACTGATGTCGCTCTGAAAGAAACCCGCGAGTTGCCTCGTAAGTATTTGAGCTGCATAAGAACCATCGACTTGAGCAAGCTGTTTCCGAACGGTGGTGTCTCGAGTGTCTTTTTGCATACAGGTAAGCCATTTATTCCATGAAACTTTATCAGCACCTGCTGATTCAAAAATCTCAAGAAAAGACTCAACAACAGCCATGCCACCGTGAGTATGAATTTCCCAACTTTGAATTCCTGTGCGCACCAAGACAACACATTCCTGGCTCTTTTGAGTCTGACCGCAACCTCCCCTAGATGAATGAACACTTTCCCCATTGGTCGCAAGTTCGTGATACCAATGGCCAACTGCAATACAACCAACGGCTAACAATTCAATCGAAGTGCCCTTAAATGCATGAAAATAAGCATTGAGAATCGGGCATGCTCTGTCTCCATAAATGCCAACAATGCCAAGGGCTCCCGGTTGTGACGGCGTAAGCCGTGACACAATAAACTGGCCGGTTTTTACTGAAACAGCAGTATCTTCGGGGGGGCGATTTGACATTGAAAACGACTAAAAGTAGAAAACGAGGATCGGGGTGGGGGAAGTTAAGCTACTGGATTTATTTATCCTAACATCAGCCTAACGGAAGGCTATTAATCTTCTGCGATGGGGACCAACTTGCTTGCTACGAATTTGAAGTTGATTCCCTCTTCTACACCGTTTCGCTTTCAAAATTTCCTAACGCATCCTCAATTCTAAAAGGGCAGGCACATGACTGATAGTCAACCTTCTGACACGCCAAAGAATCTTGAAGAGCTTTCCCAGGCAATCGATCACCTCGAAAAAAACCTGGACAGCATTAGTCGATCTCAACGTTCGGGCCGAACAACAGTCTTGATTGGTTCCTTATTACTTCTGGCGATGATTGGTATCTTTGGAATCAATCTCTTCCAAACATTAAAAACACAAATAAATGAGGAAACACTCCAAGCCGCCTTGCAGGCAAAGGCTGATGAGCTACTCCCGACTCTCCAAGACAAGTTTACAAAAGCCGCTATGGAGGCTGTCCCAACATATCGTGAATTAGCACTGGAACGCCTCAAGACGCTTCGTCCTAAGCTTCAGGCCATGATTACAGAAGAGGCAAAATCATTGGCTAATCGCATGCCTGTAATGTTGCAGGAAAAGGCAAATGAAAGCCTGCAGAGAGTTACTGATAAAGTAGCCGCTGATGTCAAAACTGAAATTCCTAGCCTCACGCCTGAAAACGTCAAAAGACTTTCTGAAATTACCGTGGAAGGGATGGCGATTGAGAGTGAAAAACTTCAGAAACAAATACAGACTTTAACGAACGTCGAAGTCGAACGTATTAGTAAATTGCTTGACGCGATTCCAGTGGAGGCGGCAATGAATATGAACGAAGAACTGCTTCAGCAACGATTCATGCACAACATTCTACTTATTGTTGATCGTTCTGTCGCACCTACCATGTCGGTTCTTAAAACAGATTCGCCTTTCAGTACAAGCGATGACCTATAGAACGAAGAGCTTTCAGCTTCACACATTTATCTACTATCCCAATTTATATCATGGAGATTTCGAACAATGTCTAACCCAGATTTAGCTACTGTTGAAAACCGCTTGCAGGCCCTAGAAAATCGTGTAGCCAAAAATGCCACAAAGGCGAAAAGCCGTGTAACGCTTACTGTTGTTGTCATGGCATGCCTTCTTGTTGGAGTGTTTTTCTATCTACGTTTTCTATCGACGACCATCGCAATTGCTGCTGAGGCACCTACCCTTGTCCAGCTCGTTGCCGACCAAGTCGAGCCACGACTCGAACAGGCACCTGCAAAACTTACTGAGTCACTCAAGGCTCAAGCACCAATGGTTGTCGACCGAGGTGAAAAAATGATTCTCGACGCTCTACCCGAGGTTCTTGATCAGGCTGATTCCTTCCTCGTTAGTTTCTTTGATAGAGAATTTCAAGAAATTGAAAAGAAGGCTTATGATGTCATTCATGAAGGGTTTAATGATGTCATCGCTCAAGCCAAGGAAAAAAGGCTTGACTTATCAAAAGAAGGTGAGCTCGAAGCAGCAGTTGGTAAAATTGCTCCAAATCTTCGAAAGATGATCGAGACCATCATTGCAGAAAATATGAAAGAGTTTGAGTCTGGCACGAATGAGATTTCGGCGTATGTGGGTCGACTCTCGGCGAATGAAAACCTCACGGATCATGAAAAAGCTCATCGGGAAATTATGATTTCCGGCCTTGCTCTCATTAAGAAAATGGAACAAGACCCATCAAGAGCTCCTATCAAAGGAGTGCTTCGTGGCGATGTTCCAGCCGAGCAAAAACCGGCATCGCAGACCAACTAAGCTACTGCGGTATTATCGACACCTACACGAACCAGCCTAGATTTTACATCTTGGCTGGTTCGTTTTTTATCATCATGAAACCCACCTGAATGCTTGCTGTTTCAAAAGCCAGCTGAATAGATACTGAAAAAGTTCAGTATCTATTTGCAGCATACCCCTGAGTTGCCCAAAGCAGGAATGCCTGGGCATACCCCTACAACTATTGGCCTGAACGAACGTGTCGAAACAGTACGCTTACTGTTTGTACGCCAAAAGACGGCTGGCCGACAAAGCTTCACTCGGATTCCCGACGTGCGTTCTGTGCGAAGGTGAGTTCCTCTTGCCACTTTTCAAGACTCTTCTCACATGCCTTGTGTTTCCCTACTAGGCTGGTGTGTTTTTCGCTGAGCGTTTTACGTTGGACAGCTGCATTCTCCACCTGTTCATTGAGTTGCTTAACTTGTGAATTCGCATCAGCACGTTTTTTTTCTGCAGCCTTCTGCTCACTCATAGCAGTAGTGCTTATCTCTCGTGATTCCT
>JADHSL010000064.1 GCA_016776925.1 Pirellulales bacterium
GCGTACACCTCACGTGCATTGGACCGTATCCCGTAATACACCCGATATTGCATCACCCCTCCTGCACAATGGAAAAATTTGGTTTTACAGGGGAAAAACCGGATTATTGACATGCATTCGTATTAAGGACGGAACACCACTCTATGAACAAAAGCGTATTGAAGGCGTAAGCTACACGTACGCATCACCAGTGGCTGCCAACGATCATATCTACATGACAGATCGGAGCGGGACCATCACTGTTATTCGCGACGGTAATGACCCTGTCGTAGTTGCGGTAAATGACATGGGGGAAGGCGTTGATGCGACACCCGCCCCAGTCGGAAATGAACTTTTTATCCGTGGAGAAACTACGCTCTTCTGTGTCGCCAGAGACTAGATTGTTTAGACCGGCTTAGTGGACTGCCGTTCCATTCCTTTTTCGACAAGTGCCTCAACCTGCAAGCGGAGTGACTTGTAATCTGTCTTCCCTGTACCCAAGACCGGAATAGTCTCAATCCGCTCTACTGCATCAAGCCGCATAACGCCCCGCAACCCGGCCTCGAGAAGAACCTCAGATGCTTCTCGCATTGATATATCGACTGTTGTAAACAGCACAATCATTCGGCCAGCTGCAGTCTCTATACCCTCCACGGCGACATGAGGACCGTTCTCATCTGCGGGAAATTTTTTCTGAAAAGGCTTCTCGAGTGCCGGAAGTGATATCATTTCACCACCGGCTTTCAGAAATCGCTTCAGACGCCCACGGAATTGTAAATAGCCGTCCTCATCAGCAGAAACCAGGTCTCCTGTGCGATACCACTGCTGATCTTCCACTTCTACAAACGGACTCGGGCCTTCGTAGGAATGATATCCGTCAAAGATTGAATCACCCCGAACAAGAAGCATCCCCGTCTCCCCATCCTGGACTTGTTCCAGTGTTTCATGATGAACAATTTTCGCTTCGACATGCTCAACAGGCTTCCCGATACTGCCATGCTTATTTTTCTCAATCCTATTGGCTGCGACAACAGGTGAGCATTCAGTAATGCCATAGCCTTCAAGAATAATTGCTTCGGGAGCTTTGTCCGCACACAGTTCGTGAGTCGTCTCAGGACACGCTTCAGCACCGGTAATGATCTTCCGTAGGCTTTGCATCTCGTCCCCGGAGCAATTGGCAAGTATGTATCCGAGGAATGTCGGTGTCGTAAACAGCATCGAAGGCTTGTACGCGCCAATGAGCCGCACAAGGCCTGGGGCATCAGTGGGGTCCGCATATCGAATACTACGAATGCCGGATAACTGGGGGAGCAAGACGTTCCCAGTCAGCCCAAACGAGTGAAACGGTGGCAGAAAACCGAGCAGACTATCGCTCTCATCTGGTTGGAGAACGGCCAAACTATCATGAATGTTCGTCAGAAGATTCAGATGGGTAAGCGGAACTGTTTTCGGTGCTGACTCCGAGCCCGATGTGAAAAGAAAAACTGCCGGGTCACGCTCATTTTGTTTTGGCATGTTTCTGAGGAAGGATGACGGCCGGAGATACGTACGAGCCATAAGGCCCATGGCCTCTGTTTTCTTAATCGACTTCTTCACATCCTCGAGGAAGATATAGTCTGCACCCTCGATTGTAATACCGAGTCGGTCAACCAACCGACTCGAGGTGACGACCTGCCGGACTGCTGTCATCTCGATACCGTGGGCTAGGCCGGAGGGCCCTGTCGTCCAATTCATCATGACGGGCGTCTTTCCGGCAAGGTGCATTGCATAAAAGACAATGTCAGCTGCAACACTTGCCGGCAGCATAACTCCGACGTGTTGGTGAGGAATTTTTTCAAAACGCCGTGCCATCAACGTAGCTGCTACAAGTAGCCGGCGTCGTGACAGGACACCAGACATCGGGTCACCAGTTGCAGCCGCTTCAGGTGACTCGATCATTCGTTGAACAAATGCAGCCGCAACGGTCTCGTCGAGCAACCATGGTGATTTCCCAGAGTCATTTTGCCCAACCATGGGCGTTACCGATGAAGCCCAGTTTTTTGGTACCGCCAACGTTTCCTTGGCCGCACTACCAGCGGCGAGTTTTCCATCTGCAAGACTCCAGAGGCCTCCTAGCGTTTCCACCACATCGTCGCTTTGAAATCCAAATTGTTGCTCTATTCGAAGTGCCAACTCCATCCGATCAAGACTGTCTAAACCAAGGTCTTCAAGTCGTGTACCTGCCACCTGCTCGTTATCGATGAGGTCCCGCTTCAAAAACGACGCGACAAGTTCATTGACCTGACCAATTATTTTTTCATCTATGGTAGTGGTTTCAATGTCGGTCATGGCAGGTGGCTGATACACCCCCTTCACCGGTCCAAAAAGATAATTGTACCGAACAAAGATTGGTAACTCTGGCGCATCGGCATTAAACCATTCCTCTAATTTTCGATTAAATGCTTCGCGCGAGTCGGTCGGTAGATCCTCTCTAGAAATGGCCTCGACATGAAGATGCACGTTGCGCCGAGGAAGAAAAAAGAATAGACCTGCCAACAGCCAGCCCAATGCCTCAAATACGTTATATGTAAGATCTGGTGGTTGCCCCGTTCGTGCACATCCCCAGAGGCTTCCCCATAATCCACGGGTACGTACGAGAACAACTGTGACTGACGGACATCGACTAACAACCTCGTGAACCAACCTATTCGATCCAATCTTCTCACGATTTGTTCTTTGCAAGCGGCCAGAGGGATAAATAATAAAACTATTGCCCTGATCAATTCCCTCAACGACCGTGTCTATCAATTGCTGCGCCTGTACCACAGCAGACTGGCTCTGGGCAGACAAATCAGGCACTTCAAATGCACGTACAAGTTTCATCAGAGGTAAAAGAAACGGGACGCGATATGTTCCGGAGTAGACCAGTGGCCGAAGTGGCACCTTGACGGTTCGATACAAGTGAGACAACACCGTCGGAGGATCTATGTAGCACGGATGATTCGGAAGAACGAGTACCGGCCCTTCCAATGCACGGAGTTGCTCGAGACCATCTACACGAACGCGATAGCGGAGTCGCAAAATCATGCGAACCACAAACCAGAAACTTTTCTCCAACGCCACTCGCATACTTTCTCCTGAGCTTTTTCAAGAACGTATCGTGATTCAATATCCCACAATGACAAACCCCAACCTTAAAACAAAAGGGCCAACATTAAAACGAGCCAAGTAAACCCATGTCGCAAAAGATAGAAAAACAACATAAGGCCACCCACTCCTCAAGAGTCCATGGCAATAAAGTATGAACGGCCGGCCCTTGTCTCTCAAGCGATCCAACAACAAAGAATAAGGCATTTCTGCTAGTACCAAACTATCTTCCTGTCCCTAATTGATGCAAACACTATCATTGAACGAAGTCCGATTATGACGCTTCGTCTGATTGCCGGTAGTCCAAATTGACCGACCTATCTCTCGGTTCAATTGATCCGGGTAATTGATTGCTTATAGTAAGAGAGTTCGATGCCGCACGGCTGCGATTTGCATGATGTTCTCCGGCAGAAAGATTTCCTATGATTCGTTTTGGTAAGGCACCATCTTCTACGATCACGCTTGATGATCAGCGAATCGTCCCAAACGCCCATACCCGTGATGTGATTTATGGTGTTGTTCTCAATGAACTTTCTCGTGTCATACCAAACTCAAATCAAATGATGTTGACACCTGAATCGATACTAACAGAGGCCGGCATCGATGACGCTCGCCTTGAGGATGCGATCGTACGGCTTCAGGGAAGCTACGGAATGCGGTTCAACAAAGAGTGGATACGAGACATTCAAACATGCGACGATCTGGTGACATGCATTGCCACAAGAATGTTCGATACAAAAGATGTCAGCGCTGCAGAGGTTCTTCCGAGGAACACAAGGCAACACGAAGATAGTACCTCTGTCAGGACATATTCATTTGAGGAATGCGAGGTTCTACGGAAACGTGTTGCAGATCTCCAAGCACTCGGCCTCGACAACCCGTTCCTTCTGGCGCATGAATCGGTTACGGGTAAGCATGCATCGATTCGTGGAAAAGATGTAATCAGTTTCACTAGCTTTGATTACCTTGGCCTTACCAGCCATCCAGCGGTGACATCGGCTGCAAAAACAGCAATTGATCAATTTGGCTGCGGAGCTACTGCGAGCCGTATGGTTGGTGGCAACACCACTCTGCTCAATGCACTCGACAAAGCTATTGCAGATTTTATTGGTACCGAGCGGGCAACAGTTTTCCCATGCGGGTTTGGTACCAATGCGTCCGTATTTGGTCATTTATTTAATGCCCAAGACCTCATCCTTTATGACGAATTAGCACATAAGAGTATTACCGAAGGAGCGATGACCTCGCAGGCAGCAAGCCGCAGTTTCCGCCACAATGACTTTGACCAACTCGATGGCCTCCTCCGAGACATTCGTCACAAGTACAGACGTGCTGTTATTGCAATTGAAGGCGTTTACAGCATGGATGGGGATTACCCAGATCTTCCCGAGTTTATCGAGGTAAAACAACGACACGACGCACTTCTCTACATCGACGAGGCGCACTCCCTTGGAACAATGGGTGACAGTGGGCGAGGAGTTGCTGAATTTTTTGGAATTGACCCAAAAAGTGTTGATATTTGGATGGGGACGATCAGTAAATCTCTTGGATCAGGCGGGGGCTACCTGGCTGGATCTCGTGAACTTATTGATTATCTCGGACTGACAACACCTGCATTTGTCTTCTCAACGGCGTGTTCACCACCAAATACTGCCGCTGCGCTTGCTGCACTGCAAACCCTTCAGGCCGAACCATGGCGTGTTCGCCAGCTTCACGAAAGGTCAGCTCTTTTCCTTTCTTTGGCAAAAGAAGCTGGACTCGACACCGGCCCAAGCCTGAACACTCCAGTGATTCCGATTATTGTTGGCAGTTCTCAAAAAGCTCTCGCTGTTTCACAACGGCTTCTAGAAGCGGGCATTAATGCCCGTCCTATTTTGTATCCTGCTGTTCGAGAATCTGCTGCTCGAATTCGATTTTTTATTACCTGCGAACATACAGACGCAGATATTCATCAAGCTGTCCAAGCGGTCACAGAAGCAGTAGCAACCTGTTAACCTGATTTTTCTGGTGCCTCGGCAAGTCGCTTTTCAGCTGCTAACGCCGGTTTCCAATAGTAGCCCTCTTTGTTTTCACAATGACACTCAGGGAAATCGGTGATCAATTTTTGAAGAGTGGCCTGGCTCTTCTCATCTTTGCCCTGCTGTGATAATGATTCAGCAAGAATGAATAGGCATGTCCCAACACTGTTCAGCTCTGGAAACGAATGCGCGTTGTCTTTTGAGATTTCTTCTCCTGATTCCTTCTGCTGTTTTACGGCCTCATTTCCGAATTCCTCAAAGCATTGTGTCGTGATTTCCGACACCTGCTCGTGATCACCAGCTTTGAGCGCTAACCAAGCCTTCGTCGCCAATTCCTGCGGATCTGTTTCTGTAAGGTCCGCATCATCAGCTGCCTGCAACACACCGACACAAGCCATGGCGAGCAAGCCACTCAGTACAACATTTCTGTGTATCATTTTATTTTTCCATTTTTTTCAGTGACAATCAGGTAACATTTTCCCATCAGCAACACGCATGATTATTGGAATGCAGCTGAACCAACTTGTTTCGATCGCCTTGAAGGCTACATTTAGGATGATAACGAATTATTCGAGCCTCCTACAACTAAGGATACAAACATGGCTGATACACAACCGATTTCATGGCCTGATTTAGCGATTGGGCTCTACGACAGACTGACAGGCAGACAAGCGGAAATCTCCTATGAATTTGAAAACCTCCATGTCAAAATTCCTAGTGACACCACAGAAAACGCACAGCACGCAGAATGGATCCTCGACGGGTGTATAAAAATTAAGACACGGGATACCAGCAAAGACCCAAAGTAGTTCTGACCGGCCGCCTCAACGGACAACTGCAAGGCCGTTCGGTCCGAATTATTGCATCTGAAAATACGATCTGTTTGGAACTGGACAGTCTCCTGAGTCTCTGGTCGCTCTACAGGGTTCGAAAGACTCTGCGTCCATATCAGGACCTGTTCGGCCATGTTGGCTGTGAGTTTGAGATCGTTTACAAGAACTTTTGCCTATTCAGGCAGTCTGCATCGCTCAGCTGATTACAGATAGGCGTCAATTGCTGTTTTCAAGATGAGGACGGCTATAACCACCAGGAAAATATTTCGGACAAAGCCGCTCCCCCTTCGGAAAGCCACAGCTGTTCCCAATCCGGCTCCTACAATGTTCACAATGGCCATCGGAAGAACCAGTGGCCACCAGATCACCCCACTTGATGCGAACACACAGATTGCTGCGGCATTCGTCGCCGCATTTAAGGCTTTTGCTGAGGCAGACGCATGGAGGAAGTCATACCCTAAAAACCTTACAAAAAAGAATACAAAGAAACTTCCCGTTCCTGGTCCAAAGAAACCGTCATAGAGGCCTAAGCAGAACGCAATAACACCGGCCAAGGCAGCTTCATACCGGGGATGATATGTGGGGACATGATCTCGACCAAAGTGCCGACTCACCAAGGTGTACCAAAAAACGAAACCAAGCAGCACGGGCAACACCTTCCGCAGCCACTCTGACTCAAAGTACGTCAAGAGCCACGCACCGATAAACCCACCAAGCACAGCCATCATGAGAGCTGGCGCAAGTCGCATCCACGACACATTCACGTGAGCCGCATACGATCGTGCCGCCCAGGCTGTTCCCCACACCATTGCAGACTTTGTCGTTCCAAAAATACTAGGAAGCGATGCGTCAGGAAACACACCGAGCATAACGGGAAGGGATACAAGCCCTCCACCACCCGCAATGGCATTGACGAAACCACCAAAAAAGGAACCTACAAGAATCAAGCCTATCTCGAATGGGGTCATTCAGGCCACCACACCCTGTCCTACAATGCCGTGAAGCCCCTTTAGATACCATCTCATGAAATGATGTCTCCTAAGGTCACTTATTCCTTCACCTGATAGAGGTGTACATCTTGCTGAGGATAGGGGAACGAAATCCCGGCGGAGTCGAACTCCTCTTTCACGGCCGCCGTTACTTCCCAGAAAACTGTCCAATAGTCTCCTGTCTTGGCCCAAGGCCGGGCTATAAAATTAATTGCAGAGTCACCAAGTTCATTCATCTTGATGAGCGGGGCAGGATCCTTCATTACAAGTGGATGTTCCGTAATAATTTGTTCAAGAATTTTCTGCGCCTTCGTCACATCATCATCGTAACCAATACCGAAGGTCATATCGATCCGTCGCGTACTACTAGCCGTGGCGTTTGTAATGGTATCACCACCGATCTTTCCATTTGGAACAATCATTTTCTTGTTATCAAAGGTCCGAATAGTTGTGGACAACATATTCATCGAATCAACAATCCCACTTACGCCGCCGGCGTCAATAACATCACCTACATCGAATGGGCGGTACGCAAGAATGAGTAACCCTTGGGCAAAGTTTGAAAGAGTTCCCTGAAGGGCCAGACCAATGACGAATGCCGCACCACCGATGAGCGCAAGTATCGGGCTGGTATTAATGCCAAGCGCAGAAAGTGAGACGACAAATCCGAGAATCAGGATTGCCTGACGCACGAAATTGACAAGAAATGTTCGTAAGAGGGACGACGCACCCTCGACTCGCGAGAGGGCTTCACCGGAAATCCTACTGAGCACACGAGACAACATCCATGAGGCAAAAAGAATGGACCCGAACATAAACAGACGCCCGACCCATCGAAGACCACCTTGTGGTGACATGACCCAGTTTTTCAAAACCATGAACGTCGCCTGCAAATTATAGAAATCAAATTCCAACCCACTCACAGCGGATGCGTAGGCTCTGTACTTCTTTGCATCTCCTCCCTTTCGTTCCCACTCATCCAGCACCACCCGGAATCTATTCAGTAACTCATCCTGTTCTTCCTGAAGCCCAACAATCTCCTTATTGGTTGAACCCGTCTTCTTTTCCAGTTGTAGTTGGCTGACTTCGGCTATCTTCTTTTGCACGCGGACCTGCCACGCATCTGCCTGCTTCTTAAGTTCTTCATCCGTGAGAGGCCGCAACTGAAGTCGAAGTTCTTCTCTCGTTGGAATGACGTCCGCATCTGCTCTTTCTACTTCTGCACACTTTGCAGTGCTTGCAAGACAAAGGACAAAACACAAAAGCACCATCAGATGGCCACGATGCACTTTGCTGGAGAATTGAGATAGGAACCGAAATAGCCGTTGAACCATGAAATAGACCCGGGAAGAACGTTTTGACTTGTCAGAGATTCGCCGTGAGGCACACTAAGCCTCATCTTAGTCAGCATTCTTTCCAGCACACAATTACAAAACTATTTTTATGCCCGAACTTTCTGCATTCTCATGGTTTCTACTCGTGCTGGGAGCAACGGGCGTCGGTATCTCAAAAAGTGGATTGGCTGGTGTGAGCCTTGTTCATGTGATTGTATTTGCCTATGTCTTTGGTGCAAAAGCCTCAACCGGGGCGCTCCTGCCTCTCCTGATCGTCGGTGACTGTTGTGCCGTCTGGCTTATCGGAAAAGAAGTTGATTGGCGATATGTGCTTCGTCTTCTCCCGCCAGCGTTTATTGGTGTTGTCATTGGCTGGAGTCTGCTCGGCCGACTTGACGAGGCAACCTTTAAACCACTAATTGGTGTCATCATCATCCTGCTTTGCTGTGGGCAACTTCTCCGGATGTGGCGGCCAAACGTTTTTGTAACCATTCCCCATACAAGGCCATTCGCATGGTCAATGGGCATCCTCGGTGGCATTACAACGATGCTGGCAAATGCAGCAGGCCCGGTCATAGCCCTGTACCTCCTTGCAGTCTCTTTACCGAAACTTCGGCTGGTAGCAACGGGCGCATGGTTCTTTTTCGTTTTGAACATCGCAAAAATCCCATTCAGCGCGAACCTCGGCTTTATTACCGCTGAGAGCCTCCTCATCAATCTTATTTTGGCCCCATGCGTCATTGCTGGCCTCGTCTTTGGGCTCATGGTAGTGCGACGACTTCCGCAGAAACTCTTTGATACTTTTCTTCTAGCTTTCACGGCCGTCGCCGCTATCCGGATGGTCTTTATGTAGTGGGGTTTAAACAGGAATGAAACGAGAGCACGTCCGGTTGCTTTTGGACTTCATCTACCAGTCATCATGGTCTCCCAAATCGATGCCTGAATCTCGAGCTAACTCACGGACGACATCTGGCACACCTTGACTGGCCGGTTTTGCTATACATTCAAAGGCAGTTCGAACAATTGATTCTGGAATATCTGGATCAACAACAATTCGACGTGCCTCATCCGGTGCAAGGAACGCAAGTGACGCCGCAGGGTATACCTGAAGCGACGTCCCAACACAGAGAAGGATATCGGCCTGCGAAACAATATCAGCAGCGGCCGCCATCGCTGGCACATCCTCTCCGAACCAGACAACGTGTGGACGCAATTGACCGCCAGCAGGACATGTGTCTCCGATCGTAATATCATTCTCGCCGAGCTCAATAAGGCATGTTGAATCTATTGTGCTTCGGCCAACCATCACCTCACCATGCAGGTGGAGCACACGAGTCGAACCGGCCCGTTCGTGGAGGTCATCCACGTTCTGCGTGATGACATCGACCTCGAAACACCGCTCGAGGGCTGAAAGTGCTTTATGGGCTGCATTTGGCTGAGCAGATCGCACCTGTTTTCGCCGCTCGTTATAGAATCGTAGCACTCGATCAGGATCAGCTATCCACGCCTCTGGTGTAGCTACCTCTTCAACCCTATGCCCTTCCCATAGTCCGTCACTCCCCCGAAATGTTTTCAGGCCACTTTCAGCACTGACACCAGCACCTGACAAAACTACAACTCGTTGCATAGCCGTAACAGATTGAGATAATGAAAGAACATCAAGAACCCGAACTGAATACTACCAGAACCACTTCGACAAGCAGGCCATCGAGTGCTGAACAAAGCACGCAGGACTACTATTTCGAAAATGGGTTCCTCGTATTTACGGCTGCTTATCATCTAAAGCGAGGGGTCTGCTGTGGTTCCGGCTGTAGGCACTGTCCCTTTGAGCCCAAAAATATCGCAGGCACCAAAACAACAGCCCCCAAACGGAAAACAGCCTGACTGCACCAGTGAGCTGACTCGATGAATATACTTGAAGATGATGAAACATGGGACGAGGAATTCGATGAAGAAAACCTCGATGAACCGGTTATACCATGCCCATACTGTGGCGCTGAGATGTTGGAAGACAGTCCGCAGTGCCCTGTCTGTGGAAATTATATTTCAGCCGAAGATCTTCCCACTACTTCGCAGCCGCTTTGGATCATGCTGACGGCAGTCGTCTGCCTTCTCATCGCCCTAGGATGGGTTCTGAGTGGTTTCTAGATAGTGCCATTACAATGCAAGCCCAGTATAGGCCAGCAGCGATGCGCCGAGTAAACCGATCATTCGCATCCACCCGCGGTTCAGTCCCTGCCAACAGAACGCACCCAGAGCAAAAATAATTCCAGCGGCAACGACTCCTTCGACGAGAAGCACGCTCATAGTCGCATTCTGTAGCCATCGAATAAAGAGAAACAGGCCTCCACAGAAAATCCCCCCCATGATTGCGGTACCTCGGCCCCTTTCCCATAGTCGAATCACCATGAATGCCATAACGTACATGGCATAGGGGAAAAAAAGTTCTCTGTTTCCTGTCAATGTACAAAGCCCCAACCAGAGGGCAGCTGGCATGAGCATTCCGAGTGAATGCAACTGACTCCCGCTATAGATTTCCACGAAGATCGCCGGCACAACGACGCCCACCCATGCTGGACCTCCCCAGATGGCGAGAACTACTAGAAACCCGACCTCCGTGATGAGAAACACCAACTTCTCACCAGAGATCTGTCTCTGGGGCACTATCTTTTCAGGCTTGGTATTCATGCAGTCAATGTACACACACCAGCGCAATATTACCCAACTACAATGCTTTCTAGTTAGGTAATGACGTCTTGGATCACCTCACCACCAAACTGAGAGAGTTGTTTGTGTCGGCCGGCGTGCAGATACGTCAACTTGTTGTCATCAAGACCAAGAAGGTGAAGCATCGTTACGTGAACATCTCGAATGGGATGAACGCATTCAGAAGCAGAGGCACCAAGGTCGTCAGTTGCCCCAACAACACCTGGTTTCACTCCACCACCAGCAAGCAACATTGTCATGGCCTTGTTATTGTGCCCCCGACCAAGTGAATAGACACCACCTCGTTTATTATTGTCCGGTGTTCGTCCGAATTCACCTGTCCAAACGACAAGTGTATCTTCAAGAAGTCCACGTTGTTTTAAATCTCGAATCAAACCCGCCATAGGCTTGTCAACACTCTTTATTCGTGATGTATGGCCCTGCTTAAGATAGTCATGGCTGTCCCATCCACCACTAAATATTTGTACAAACCGAACACCATTTTCCACCAGCCTACGTGCAAGAAGACACTGCCGCCCAAATGCATCGGTATCAGGTTCATCAACACCATACATCTTGAGTGTTTGTTCTGACTCGGTGTCACAATCAATGACATCTGGGATTTCTGTCTGCATCCTGAAGGCTAGTTCATAATTGGCAATTCGTGCCTGCAGCCTTTCGTCTTCAGCAGAAAGTGTTTCAAGGTGCCGTTGATTCAGCTTCGTTAACTCTTCAATCATTCTCCGCTGTTGCGCAGGCATGCGATGCCCTGGTGTTTTCAGATCAAGCAGAGGTGATCCCTCAGGACGCAATCGCGTTCCTTGATAATACGGTGGCAGGAACCCATTTGACCAATTAGTCGAGCCACCCTGAGGTAGCGCTAACTCCGTCATCACGACAAAGGCCGGCAGATTTTCATTTTCTGTCCCCAGCCCATATGTTACCCATGAACCAATTGCTGGATCACCACCCAGCCGACTGCCCGTATTCATGTGGAAGAGTGCTTCCGGGTGATTGAGTGACTCTGCCTGGCAGCCACGGTAGTTACATAACTCGTTCGCCACATAGGGGTCTGCCAAATATTTCCATTGATCACACATCTGAATGCCATTGTCGCCAGCATGCCGAAAACCAAACGGACTCCCAACAAAGAACTTATATCCCTTCGCCAACCCACCAGGGAGTTTCGACTCTTCCTTATGACGCCGAGTAAGCTCAGGCTTTGGATCAAACGTGTCCATATGCCCCGGGCCCCCTTCCATGAAGAGCATAATCACTCGTTTTGCTCGTGGCGCAAACATCGGTGGCTGGAGTGCAAGTGGGGCACTTCTCTTGTCCTCAGCTTGAAGCAGATTGCTCAGCGCGACCGGACCAAGACCAGCACCAAGACTCAGCAGTAAATTCCGTCGACTTGTCGTAAACATTACATCACCATTTAGTCCACAAAAAGAAATTCATTTGTATTCATCAACAAAAGGCAAACATCTGCAAGCGACCGACAATGTTTCGATACTTCATGCATCCCAAGATCCGCTTCATAGTTTTCAAATTTCGGCAATATCTCCCGGTACTCAAAACGACGACCACTGAACTCCTCCACGAGCGACCGAGAAATCTCAATTGGATAGGGCTCTTTTGTCTTGCTCTCTCTTTCATCATTCTCATGCGTATCCTGCATAAATATTTCGAGTTGTTCAACTTCAGCAATAGTGGCCTCTCGTCCAAGAATGCGACGAAAGGCACTCCCGATAGCCTCTTCCGTATTTTGTGTTTCACAACATATTGCATGAGACATCGCAACCGCTCGAGCAGTCATAAAATCACTATTCAACAGCGTAAGCGCCTGCGGCGTAACTGATGCGTCATCTCGTAGCTCACACGATTCATTCGGATTTGGCTGATTGAAAAGTTCCAGAAATGGATCAGCCAGACCACGACAGTGGTAGGCATAAATTGTTCGGCGGTTCCGCTCTTCGCGGCGAACTGAGGGCTGGTATGCCGGAGCCAGAGAAAACTGGATCATTCTTGGCTGCAGGGCAACCTCCATATTCATTTCCGGAAACACCGGGATTCCGCCATCCGCATGCACGAGTTCCCCACTCACTGCAAGCAAGGAGTCACGAATTTCCTCTGCAGTCAATCGCCGCCGTCTGAAATGTGTCAACACACTATTTTCTGGATCCACCAATGCGAGTTTCTGTTCATCAACAGGAACAACTGACCGTCGGTAGACATCGGAGAGCACAATGGCCCTATGTAGCTTCTTTATGCTCCAGTTCGATTCAAGAAAACGTCTCGAAAGATAATCGAGAAGATCGGGGTGTGTTGGCTTGCCACCTTTTGCTCCGAAGTTATTTGAATTTACAGCGAGTCCACGACCAAAATGATACTGCCAGATTCGATTCACGATGCTGCGTACGGTCAACGGATTTTGAGCATCCGCAATCCATTTTGCGAGCGCAACTCTTCGCCCACTTACATCAGTAGGCAGCAGATGACCGGGCCCTTCTGACTGTGCTTTCAGTGATATGGCACTCAAAACTCCTGGGGGAACTTTTGCACCTGGAGCCTCAAGGCTTCCGCCAGTGAGAATGCACGTGTCAACGGTACCACCATCATCACGGAACACCGTAAATCGCCGAAGTTTTCTCGCGTTCTGCGTCTTTTTTGGCATGTCGCGAGCACTAAACACACTCTGCACAAGCGGCTCGAACCGCTCCAGCCGCCGCTCCCAGATCCATTCATCCTGCTCTCGTACTTTCAGCATTCCCGACTCAACATGATCAAGACCAACGTGCCGGGGTGGCTTTTGATCATCAGGATCAGCTCTTCGCTTATTCTCTTCTTTGTACGGCAGGTCATGCTCTACGTACCATGCACGTGCCGCTGCCTCGCGCTTATCGACAAGCTTTTTCTTTTCCGTTCTGGCAAAAGTCAACATCTCTTCAACAAACACTTTTTCTGAATCGAACCGATCACGTGATTCAACAGTTAGAAAGGGTGCTGGCCGCTCCACCGGAAAGGTTGTCGCAAACGCCGCATAGATGCCGTAGTAGTCCCGAGTAGGAATTGGGTCAAACTTATGATCGTGACACTTACAGCAGCGGAGAGTTTGTGAAAGAAATGTCTGGCCCGTGATATTCACAACATCATCTAGATAAATCTGACGCGCCTGATCATCATCAACCATTGCATTGTCCCACGGACCAAGCCGAAGAAAACCACTGGCAACAAGAAGCTCTGCTTCCCTCTCTGTGTACCCACCTTCCGTTTCGGTCTTGCGGACCGCTGCATAGAGTTGTTGGCCCTCGAGTCCCGCTGCCATATGCCGCTTTTTGACAGATGTTTTTGCAAGCTCATCTCCAGCTATTTGCTCTTTGATGAAGTCGTTATATGGCTTGTCGTTGTTAAAACAACGAATGACATAATCCCTGTATCGCCACATGTTTGACCGCTCATAGTCATTGCTCATCCCGCCGGTATCGGCATATCGTGTAATATCAAGCCAGTGCCTCGCCCAACGCTCTCCGTAACGCGGACTACTGAGCAGTCGGTCGATGAGGTCCTCGTAGGCAGAGTCACTATCACGAGCAAACGCATCAGCGAACGTTACAGTCTGTTTTGCCGTCGGTGGCAAGCCCGTAAGGTCGTATGTTACCCGGCGAAGCAACTCCACGGGATGAGCCGGCGGTGAAGCAACAAGTTCTTTCTCCGCGATCCGCTTATCCACAAAAAAGTCAATCGCATCAGCATGTGTCACATCCGCAGGCAGAAGACTCTCTGCTGCAGGCACTCCCACAAAAGCCCAGAGGTCTTTTTCTTTATACTGTCGGTCTGTCCACTCCTGGCTGGTTCCACCACTGGTCTTCCATCGGACGAACCCTGCATCTAATGCCTGTTCTTTCGCGGCCTCCTGAATCGAATGTTGCACCTGCAAGGAAGGCCATGGAGCTCCAGCTTGTACCCACTTCTCAACCATACGAATCTCGTCGGGCGTCAGTCGCTCACTCTTTTTCGGCGGCATTTCGAGCCCATCCCACCGAATTGCGTCCAGTAGCGAACCGGTGCCTGTATCTCCTGGAACAACAGCCGCATCTCCTGACTCACCACCACGAACCAGAGCATCCCGAGATGTCATGTAATATTCACCGCGAAGTTCATCACCTTCTCCATGGCATCCGAAACACTTCGCCTTGAAAAGCGGCAGAACTTCCAGAGCGAACAGCTCTTCAGGATGTAATTCGAACTCGCCATGAACGGAGCCACTCTTCTTTTGGTCGGCTCTTGCATCACCACAGAATGCAACGGTGACGGCTATCGCAATAACCGAGCAAATAGACCAACCAACAACACGTCGGAATTTTTCTGCCGAGATAACGCTTCTCATATTCATTCTCCACCAGAACTCTGCGAATACATCGTTGCGATTTCACTGGCACCTAGCACACCATCAAAAATAAATACCTCATCGACTGATCCATTGAGGTTTCGACATGTAAACTCCTCATCTGTCCGATACAGTGGATTTGGTTCCGCCCAGTTGGCGATAGAAGCGGCACTTATATTTATACGGGA
>JADHSL010000008.1 GCA_016776925.1 Pirellulales bacterium
TCTCTTAAGTTTGACATAATCACCATCGCTCCACCAACAAGATCGATTATAGACGACTTATACGACACCACGGCTGGATGACAGTCACCCTGAACGAGCACTCTTATCACGTTGAGTCATCCCTCTACCCAACGGAACAAATATAGCACCTAGGTATCCATCACAGAAAAACTTCAAGCAAACAGCTCAATGCATGCCCTACTTTTCATCATGCTATTTGTATGGAAGTTAACGATATCCCACCCTATCAAACCTGAGATAAAAAAGATTGTCTCTCTTTTCGATAAACCACATCAGGGAAGGACCAACTCCATGAAAATCATTTTGTCTACCATTTTACTTTACCTGAAAAAGTTTTTTGTCTCTGATTTTTATTCTGACATCTGGAACAAGTAGTCGTTCTAGAATTTCAGTCGTGGTCATTTCTGGGCGAACAAAAAGGCAGTTACGAAAAAGCCCATTCACAGCTTTTTATTTACACAACTGGAATCGCAACCGGGCTTCTTGAAAAACGGCTGCAAAAACTAGCATCGTGAGAAAGCAAGGTACGCCCGACAGGATTCGAACCTGTGACCTGCGGATTAGAAGTCCGCTGCTCTATCCAACTGAGCTACGGGCGCACAAAGTTATGCCACGGGAAGTCTACCATCTCGAACCCGACACTTAGTAACCCTTCAGGCATGAATCGCACGTCCATCTACTGCTAAAGCGGCTTCTTTTAATGCTTCCGGAAGTGTTGGATGGGCATGACAAACGCGGGCAATATCCTCTGAAGAAGCACCAAAATTCATAGCTGCGGCAGCCTCACCGATGAGATCACCAGCAGCCGGCCCTATAATATGAACACCGAGTACTGCATCACTCTTGGCATCCGCCAACAACTTCACCTTCCCTGTGATGTCATTAATAGTCCGTGCCCTGCCATTCGCCCGAAATGGAAAAATGCCCTTCTTGTATGTTACGCCGTCGGATTTCAATTGGTCTTCAGTCCGTCCAACAGTAGCAATTTCTGGGTGTGTAAAAACGACAGCTGGAACGAGACCATAATCAACATGACACCACCCAGATTGCATCGCCTCAACACACGCGACGCCATCTTCTTCAGCTTTGTGTGCGAGCATTGGCCCAGGAATACAATCTCCGATTGCATACACACCTGGAGCTGCAGTCCGAAATTGTCCGTCGACCTGGATCCACCCTCGCTCATTTGGAGCAAGACCAACAGTCTCAAGACCAATATCAGAGGTAGCCGGCTTTCTCCCCGTAGCTGCCAAAACTCGATCACAGTGTATTGCGTCCCTGCCCTCAGGCTGGACAACGCAGGCTTCACCCTCAGCTTTGGCAGAGAGCACTTTGACACCCAATTGAATATCAAGGCCCTGCTTCCGAAACAGCACCAGTGCGTCTGATGCGATCTCACTGTCAATACCGGTGAGAATTCGATCAAAATATTCAAGCACTGTCACTCGTGAACCAAGACGACGCCAAACACTGCCTAACTCAAGCCCAATGTAGCCACCACCAATAACAACAAGATGCTTCGGCACCTCTGAATACGACAGTGCCTCAGTACTTGTACCGACTCGGCTCCCGTCACATTCAATCCCAGGAAGAACCACACTATGGCTGCCAACAGCGAGAATAATTCGCTGAGCTGAGACTTCCGTTACAGCACCGTCTGAACTCGTCACATTGACACGGCCCTCGCCCGCAAGACGACCTGTCCCTTTGATTTTCGCAACCTTATTTTTAGCGAGAAGTGCTTCAATACCTTTCGATAATGTCTGCACTACATCCACTTTCCGCTTCATCATGACTGCCAAGTCAAGTGATACACCCTGAGTCACAACTCCGTGCTTGCTCAGTTCATCAGAAGCGATCTCGTATTTGTGACTGGACTCCAGAAGAGCCTTGGACGGTATACATCCCACGCGGAGGCACGTTCCACCAAAACGGTCTTCCTTCTCAATAATTGCCACCTTCATGCCAAGTTGGGCCGCGCGTATTGCAGCCACATACCCACCTGGACCACCCCCAAGTACGACTAAATCATGTGTCATCTAGACCCTCAAAACATACATAAAGAAAGAATAGTTCTCTGATCAGTTAATCGCATGAATTCAAATTCTTCATGCGTGGAACATGAGCCGACCAAGACGTTTCCTGAAAAGAGATGAGAAATTTGTGTGAAGAGAAATAATTCTGGATTCATCCTAACACTCCAACATAAGCCGTGTTGGATCTTCAATCATCTCCTTTATTCGCTTTAAGAACGTAACTGCTTCTCGGCCATCAACTATTCGATGATCGTATGACAACGCTACGTACATCATTGGCCGAACCACAACCTGTCCATCCACAGCAACTGGCCGCTCTTGAATTGCGTGCAAACCTAGAATACCACTCTGCGGCGGGTTGATAATTGGTGTGCTAAGCATGGAGCCATAAACCCCACCATTTGAAATAGTGAACGTTCCGCCCTGGAGTTCCTCAAGTTTGACTTTATTATCAGCCGCCCGACGAGCAAAATCCCCAATCGACTGCTCGATTTGGGCAAAATTCATCTGCTCAGCATTACGTAGAATTGGAACAACAAGGCCCTTCCCTCCACCAACTGCAATCCCGATATCACAAAAATCTCGGTAGACAATATGAGGATCACGGAATTCCGCATTTACTTGTGGGACGACGTTCAGCGCTTCAACGGCCGCCCTTACAAAAAAGGACATGAAGCCAAGCTTTACACCATGGCGATCAACAAAGTTATCCTTAAACTTCTTGCGAAGTTCCATGACAGAGGTCATATCGACTTCATTAAACGTTGTCAGCAGGGCAGCTTGGTGCTGAGCCTCAACAAGTCGCTCTGCAATCCGTCGCCGCATTGGGCTCATAAGCACTGGTCGTTCACTTCGACTCATCTCTGACGACGAAATCGCGGTCGTGCCAGTCATTGCAGGCTGTGGCTCACTCTTCACACTCGCAAGCGCTGAAGCAGTTGGCGAAGGGGAGGCAGATACTGCAGATGTGGCATCGGCTTTTGTGACACGCTGACCAGGACCACTTCCAGAAACTGCCCCAGGAGAAACACCAGCTTCTCCTAGTACTCTTGCTGCGGCTGGCATGACAGGCCCGGCACCAGATGCTGGCTGCACAGATCCGATAACAGTACTGCCGACGCGATGACGGACATCGACAGATTGTGCCTGCAAGGAAGCTGGGGACTCTGGTGTTGTTGCTGGAGTCGACTGACTCGATGAAACAGCTTCGAGATACCCGATTACCTCACCAACAACCGCCTGCTCCCCGGCTTGCTTCAGAATTGACGAGACAACTCCATCCGAGGGAGATGGTAGTTCAACGGTGGCCTTATCGCTCTCAATTTCTACAACAGTTTCATCCGTAGATACTGAATCACCAACGTTTTTTTTCCAGACGCCAATCATCACTTCAGTGATGGACTCACCAACTTCTGGAACCTTCAGTTCAATGGCCATGAATTCCTACATACTTTAAGGGGGACTCGTTTGTGGGTTGTGCACGTTTTGGTTTGCATATGTTAGATGAGTGGTATTGGCATAATAGACGTCGCTGTGCCACATCGCGAACAGCCAACCTTTTCTTCCGGGCTCTACTGATCATAAATATCTAACTTAGAAACGCAGCCGTCAGTAACTCACTCTGTTCGAGGTCATGACTTTTCTTCGAACCCGTTGCCGGACTCGCCGCACTCTGTCGGCAAACTCCAGAAAACGGCAGCCTGTCAAACAACGTTTCACCAAAATGAATTCTCAGAAAACGCCAGGCGCCCATATTCTCAGGCTCCTCTTGAACCCAGAGAACGGGGGTTCCGTCAGCATAATTTGCTAAGGCCTTTTGTAACGATTTACGGGGAAGTGGATAGAGTTGCTCCACGCGCACGATGGCGACGTCGGAACGCTCTAATTCAGACTTTCTTTTCTGAAGTTCATAGAAAACTTTACCACTACAGAGCAGAACTCTCCGCACATCCTCCGGACGCGTGCCTGACTGATCTGGAATCACTCTTTGAAAATTCCCCTCCGCAAGATCACTAAGAGCAGAGACGCATTGAGGATGCCGTAACAGGCTTTTCGGCGTCATCACAACTAGCGGCTTTCTCCAGATGCGAAGCACTTGTCTCCTGAGACAGTGGAACAATTGAGCCGGCGTGGTCGGCTGCACAACTTGAATATTATCTTTCGCAGCAAGAAGAAGGAATCTTTCAAGCCGGGCACTCGAATGCTCGGGACCCATGCCCTCGAAGCCGTGGGGCAACAGCATCACGATACCCGAGAGCCTGTTCCACTTATCCTCGGCACTGACGATAAATTGATCAATAACGACTTGGGCAACATTCACAAAGTCCCCGAACTGTGCCTCCCACATAACAAGTCCGTCAGGACAGTCCAGACTGTATCCATACTCGAATCCAAGCACACCGGATTCTGAAAGCGGGCTGTTGTATATCTCAACCGGGGCCTGTTCTTCAGCGAGGTGAGCAAGAGGGCAGTAGGTGTCATCTGTAATGTGATCGTGTATCACCGCATGACGGTGACTAAAGGTACCCCGCTCACTGTCCTGCCCTGACAACCTTATCCGCAGTCCTTGAACGGCAAGGCTTCCCATTGCCAAAGCCTCTGCAGCAGACCAATCAATTGGTCGCGTTCCATCTGCCATAGCCACACGAGCGTCAAGCAGTTTTCGTATCTTCGTATGGGGCTGGAATCGGTCAGGTAAAACAACTAACCGACGAAGAAGGGCTTGGAGTTTTTCCAGCGGCACACCAGTATCAACATCTGCCGCCTCTTTTTCACGTCCACCGATATAGAATGCCCATACGCCAGCGACATCGCTACGGTGGACGTAATCGTCTCTTTTTGCAGCTGACAGTTCAGCATCTAAACGAGCCCGATGTTCTTCCGCAATCCGCATCGCCTCGTCCCTTGACACCTCACCAAGAGTAAGCAGTTTCTCTAGATAGCTTTCATGAACACTCGGCTGTTGTTCGATAACACGGTAGAGAGCAGGCTGAGTGAATGCAGGCTCGTCTGCCTCGTTATGACCCCGTCGCCGAAAGCAGTACATGTCAATAACAACGTCGCGTTGAAACTCTCTGCGGAAGTCCATCGCCAAGCTTACAACCTGTGCCACCGCCTCAGGATCTTCGCCATTCACATGGAATATTGGAATCTGAAGCATCTTTGCGACATCTGTAGCGTAGACGCAGGAGCGTGATTCTTGCGGACCTGTCGTAAAACCAATCTGGTTATTCACGACCACATGAAGTGTTCCACCGACGCTATATGGATCAAGCTCACTCAGATTCAATGTTTCCTGAATAATTCCCTCTCCGGCAAAAGCAGCATCACCATGGATTAGGATCACCATTCCGTGCTGACGAGCGCGATCGCTTGATCGATCCTGACGGGCACGCATTCGTCCAATTGCAACTGGATTCACGTATTCAAGATGACTTGGATTAAAGCACAACGTGAGATGCACTTTCCGACCGTTTTCCGCAACATAGTCTGTGGAATGACCAAGATGATATTTCACATCACCACGACCAACGTGTAGCTCTGGGTCGAGATCAGCAAACTCTCGGAAAATCCTTTGCGGACTTTTCCGCATAATATTCGCCAACACATTGAGCCTGCCACGGTGAGCCATGGCCATCACAACATCTTGAATATCCTGCGACGCACCCCTCTCGATCGCCATTTCTACAAGCGGAATCAGACTCTCCGAGCCTTCCAGTGAAAAACTTTTCGAGCCCAAAAATCGCTTTTGGATGAATTCCTCAAAAACAGCAGCAGTAGTCATCTGCCGATAAATCCGTAACTGCTGTTTGCGATCAAGCTGGATTCGATTTTCACAGCCTTCCATACGCACCTGCAGCCACTGACGTACAAGGAGGTCATCCATATGCATGAACTGCACGCCAATTGAGCGACAGTACGTGTTGTGCAACCGTCGAATAATTTGCCGCAGGGACATTGACTGCGGACCCTCAATAGTGTCCGTCGAAAAGACTCGATCCATGTCCTCTTCGGTGAGGTCATAGAAAGTGGGATCCAGCTCTGGTAGTCCTGGCCGAGGACGACCGAGCGGATCGATATCCGCAGTTAAATGGCCACGAACACGATATGCACGTACGAGTTGGTCTACCCTGTCCTGTAAAAATGCAAATCTGTCACTACCTTGACTCTGACGCACTTCATCAGGTAGTGGAGCTGGCTTTTCTTCGCCTGCCGGAGCGTCGGGCAACTGCACCAGCCCCTCGGCAATCGCAAGAGCATGACCTGTCGCAATACCCTCTGGCGTGATCATCGTATCGTCTTCAAGCAGATCATTTCGTTCTTGGTCTTGGTCTATTGACCGGTTCGAAAGCCCTTCGGGCTGAATGACCTTGGTACCCTCAACTCCGGACGCCTGCGATTGACCGTTGGTACTGGCTGGCTGTTCTCCTGAAGAATGACCGTTGACGAGCGCGGGACTTGTCGCATTGACCAGCGAATCAAAATACTGCCGCCAGTCCGCAGAGAGACTTTCAGGATCACGCTGATACTGGGCGAAGAGTTCCTCGAGAAACGCAAGATTCGCAGTTCCTGCTGAATCAATGCCTTCGGTGGTGGTCACTTTAGGGTTCCGGTGTTCACATGGCTAACAGGAGCCGACCAGGGCTCTCTAGATAACCAATGACTTCTTTCAAAAATCGTGCTGCCATCGCACCATCGATCACTCGGTGATCGTAGGATAGCGAGAGCGGCATCATGAGCCTCGGTTCGACGCGATCTTCATACACAACAGGCAGTTTCCTTGATCTTCCGATCAGAAGAATAGCAACTTCTGGATAATTGATAATGGGCGTGGAAAACGTCCCACCAATTGCACCAAGGTTGCTGATCGTAAACGTACCGCCACGCAAATCTTCAACTCCGTACTGAGCATTTTTCGCTTTATCAGCGGTCAGAGCAATCTCTTTCGCTATCTGCGGGATTGATTGTTGATCACAACCCCGCAATACCGGAACTACCAGACCACGAGGCGTATCAACTGCCAGCCCGATATTGACATAATCTTTGTAGATTAGTTCGCCTTTCTCCATGTCAACAGACGAATTGACACCCGGATGCTGACGTAGCGACAGGCTGACGGCTTTCACAACAAAAGCCAATGCCGTCAACTTCACGTCGGTCTTTGCATATTCAGCAGCACTGTCTTTTCTCAGCCGCTCAAGTTCAGTAACGTCAGCATCGTCAAAGTTTGTGAGATGAGGAATAGTCGCCACACTGCGAACCATGTTGGTGGCTATTGTCTTCCTCATTCGTGACATTTGTTCACGATGAACCGGCCCCCAATCATCTTGTTCTCCGCCGGAATGCTCTGCCCGAGAGTTTGAGCCGGCCTGGCCGCCAGATCGACGCACCGAAGCCACAACATCCTCACGGATGATCCGTCCCGATGGGCCACTCCCTGAGACTCGCCCAAGGTCAACACCGAGTTCACGTGCTAACCTTCGAACTGCTGGACCCGCTGGATTGATAGTTTCGCTCGGTGAAGCACTATGCGTAGCTTCACCATTTGTAGCCGCGACGGCGACTGGCATGTGTGCAACCGGCTCTGGCTGCTCCGCCACAGCAGGCTCACTAGACTTCAATGCAGGTGCTGGTGTTTCCGGCGCGGCTGATTTCTCTACGGGTGGTGCAGCAGCAGGTTGCGACGCCGACGCACCAAGGGAAAGCAGGGCCTGCCCTACGTTTACCGTCTCACCCTTCTTCACGAGCACTTCCTGTATCACACCGCCCGGTGGGCAGGGCACTTCAATCACAGCCTTGTCTGTCTCAACTTCGAGCACCGACTGACCAGGCTCTACGACATCACCAGCCTTCACTAGGACTGAAACAACGTCTCCGGAAGTTATGTTTTCACCAAGGTCGGGAAGGGTAAATTCTGTCGCCATTCTATCTCACGCAGTGAATCAAATTGGGTAAGCAGTCCAACCAAATCGAGTCGATTTGATACCGAAATTAACAACGAAATCGTATTCTTAATTCTAGCAGATGTTTTGGGGTCAAACGGACGAGAATAGCCGGAAAAATGATTCTTTGCTGAACTAGGCGGAGGCTGGATCAATTTTATCAGGATCGATCCCCAGGCTCTTAATCGCCTTAGCCACGCGGTCAACGCCAATTGCCCCCTGCTTCGCCAACTGAGACAGCGTTCCAACGACGATACATTCAGCATCTACTTCAAAATGACGACGCAACGGTTCGCGTGTCTCGCTCCGCCCAAAACCATCCGTTCCGAGCACAAAAAGCCCGCCTGGAATCCAAGGATCAAGTTGCTCCGGTACGGCCCGTACGTGGTCACTTGCCGCCACAAACACGCCCTCCGCATCAGCAAGAACATCTTCTAGGTAGCTGGTTTGCGGAGGCTCCTCCGGATGCAGCATGTTCCAACGACGTGCTTCCTGCGCATCTCGCCGCAACTCTTTCCAACTTGTGACGCTCCAAACGGTACTATTGACGCCCCACGACTTCGCTAGGATGTCAGCCGCCCGCAACACTTCGCGTAAGATCGCTCCCGATCCAAAAAGATTTACGTGCGGCATCCGAGACGCCGGCTTCTTCGCTGAAACGTCTCGAAGTTTATACATTCCTTTCAGAATGCCTTCTTCACAACCCTCGGGCATCGAAGGCATTTCATAATTTTCGTTGTATACCGTGACGTAGTAGATCCAGTCTTCCCCCTTCGCAAACATGCGATCCATACCCTCAAGCATGATCACTGCGACCTCGTACACGTAAGCCGGGTCATACGCCCGGACAGTCGGGTAAGCCATTGCAAATAGATGACTATGGCCATCTTGGTGCTGAAGGCCCTCGCCGTTGAGCGTCGTGCGCCCCGCTGTTCCACCGAACATGAACCCCCGTGCCCTCATGTCACATGCGGCCCAGATCAGGTCACCAATCCGCTGAAAACCAAACATTGAATAGTAGATAAACATTGGAATCATGGGGACGCCGTGGCTGGAATAGCTCGTTCCGGCAGCAACGAAACTAGACATACTTCCCGCTTCAGTGATTCCCTCTTCAAGAATCTGACCGTCCTTGGCCTCCCGATAGTACAGCAATTGATCTGAATCAACCGGCTCGTAAAGTTGTCCCGTATGTGCATAGATGCCGCATTGCTTAAACAAGGGGTCCATGCCAAAGGTTCGTGATTCATCGGGCACAATCGGCACAATGTATTTGCCAACCGACTTGTCTTTGAGCAGCGATGCCATGAGCGTCACCGCACCTGTCGTCGTTGAGACCTCACGACCCGAACTCTTTTCAATGAATGGCCGATACTCGTCGAGACCTGGCGTTTTCAGCCGCGGAGACTTTTCAGGACGAGTTGGGACATACCCCCCGAGAGCCTCGCGACGCTCCCTGAGATACTTCATCTCTGGTGAACCCTCTGCAGGTTTATAAAATGGAGCTTTCGCGACTTCTTCGTCTGAAATTGGAATGCCAAACCGTGAGCGGAAGGCCCGCAATTCGTCCTCGTTTAACTTCTTCTGCTGATGAGTGACATTTCGCCCCTCACCAACCTCGCCAAGCCCATATCCCTTAATCGTTTTTGCAATCACGACCGTAGGTCGATTTGGCATATCTCGCTCATGAACAGCTTTGTGAAACGCTGCATAAACCTTTTCCGGATCATGCCCCCCGCGGCGAAGCTTTTTTAACTTTTCATCAGAGAGATGAGAAACCATCTCAGCAAGTTCTGGCTCATCCCCAAAGAAGTGCTCTCGAATGTAACTTCCGGGCATCACGACGTACTTCTGATATTGGCCATCAACTACTTCATTCATACGCTTGAGCAGGAGTCCCTGCTCATCTTTCGCCAGAAGTGCGTCCCATTCCTCACCCCAAATTACCTTGATTACATTCCAGCCGGCACCACGGAAAACGCCCTCCAGCTCCTGAATAATCTTTCCGTTTCCGCGAACAGGACCGTCCAGACGCTGAAGATTACAGTTGATAACAAAAACAAGATTATCAAGGCCTTCACGAGATGCGAGTGAAATCGCACCAAGTGTTTCCGGTTCATCGCACTCACCATCACCAATGAAACACCAGACCCGCTGGCGACTTGTATCCTTGATCCCACGATCTTGAAGGTACTTGTTAAACCGAGCCTGATAGATCGCCATGATCGGGCCTAGACCCATTGAAACTGTTGGAAATTCCCAGAAGTTTGGCATCAACCAAGGATGAGGGTAACTCGAGAGTCCACCTCCCTCTGCAAGTTCACGACGGAAATTTTCAAGGTGTTTTTCTGTCAGTCGACCTTCAAGAAAAGCACGCGAATAGATACCTGGGGAGGCGTGCCCCTGGAAATATACCTGGTCACCAGAATAGTCATCGCCACGACCACGGATAAAGTGGTTCAAGGCAACTTCGTAGAGTGTTGCTGCTGAGGCATATGTTGAAATATGCCCTCCAATACTCTTGTCCTCACGATTTGCTCGAACCACCATAGCCATAGCATTCCAGCGAATAATACTTTTGATTCGTCGCTCTAATTCACGGTTGCCAGGAAAAGCTGGCTGTCGATCCGTAGGAATGGTGTTGATATACGGAGTGGTCACAACAAAAGGAATCTGTACACCTAGGCGATACGCCTCTTGCTCAATGGCGTGCAGCAAATAGGTGGCACGATCAACCCCTCTGCTTTCCAACACATAACGGAGAGAATCAAGCCATTCCTGAGTTTCAGTTGGATCAGCATCTACAACTGAAACACCATCGGAATGTTTTGGCTGGCCACCCGCTGAACCAGTGGCTTGCCCAATAGACATCTGCGTATGGCCGCCACGAGGTAAGGTCCCGCCTCCTGAAGCCGTTCCGGCATTAACCGACCCGACACCTGTAGATTCGCCGCGGGACTGATCCAACTCGGAACTGGCCATTGATTTCTCCATCATGAATGATTTTTCCACATTATCACGAAGGTTTCCGCCGGCGTAAAGGTCTACCCGGATCCGAATTGAGAGACACGAATACCATATAATCCTATTAGCGTGCTGTAGAACCAGTGCGCGGACGGAAAATTTCGGTCGCCAATCCGAAGTAATTTTCGGCAGAAAATGCCACCGTTTCCCCTAACGTGGGGTGCGGATGGATAGTTTCTGAAAGATCTCGAGCGGTACAACCCATTTCAATAGCGAGAGCACCTTCGGCAATGAGTTCACCGGCGCCAGAGCCTACTATGCCGACACCGAGCACCTGTTCTGTTTCCGGATCGACAAGTATTTTCGTCATGCCCTCTGTTCGTCCAAGCGCGTGAGCACGTCCACTCGCAGCCCATGGATACCGGCTAATCTCTATTTCACGCCCAGACAATTCGGCCTCCTGCTCAGTCAAACCGGCCCATGCAATCTCAGGGTCGGTAAAGACAACCGCAGGAATTGCCCGTGGGTCAAACATCGCTGGTTCGCCATGGAGTGACTCCACGGCCACCTTTCCCTGATGGCTTGCTCGATGCGCCAGCATCGGCTCCCCACACACATCACCAATTGCAAGGATGTGAGAATCGCCCGTACGTTGCTGCTTGTCCACCTCAACAAAACCCTTCGAGTCAACAACAACATTGGTGTTTTCAAGACCCATGCCGTCCGAATTTGGCCGGCGACCAACAGCCACCAGTACCCGAGAGAATGTCTCGGTAGTCTCTCCATCTGGCCCCTCGAAAGAAACCTCAACTCCGTTGCCACTTTCTTTTAGCCCGACAACTTTTGTATTCAAACGAATGGCTTCGAAGAGACCTTTGAGTCTTTTGTGGAGTGGTTTGACAAGGTCACGGTCCGCTCCAGGCAAGAGACCGTCCGTCAGTTCAACTACTGAAACTCGCGAACCGAGTTCCGCATAAACAGTACCCATTTCCAGGCCAATGTAACCACCGCCGATCACCAATAGCGAATCCGGCACATCCTCTAACTGAAGCGCTGCAGTAGAATCCATGACACGAGAGCTACCGATATCAAATGCAGGAATCCGAGCAGGACGAGAACCACTGGCTAAAATGCAGTGCTCAAAGGTGAGCGTTTGACTGCCAGAATCTTTCTGTATTACCTCAATCGCGTTTGATGCCGTGAAGATTGCCTGCCCTTGTACTATCTGTACATTTCGTCTTTTTGCGAGCTGTGCCAGGCCACCGGTCAAGTCACCGATGACTTTCTCCTTACGGCTCCTGACAGCATCGATATCAATCTTTGGTGCTGAAAAATGAACACCCCAGTCCTGCATTTCACGGACTTCGGCAACAACACGACCAACGTGTAACAATGCCTTTGACGGAATACACCCTCGCAGCAAACAGGTACCACCAAGCCGCGTGTCCTTTTCGACAAGCGTAACTTCCATACCCAGATCCGCGGCCATAAAGGCTGCAGCGTAGCCACCAGGGCCTCCGCCCAGCACCACAAGCGGTGCATGCATGAATTACTCTCCTAAAAAGCGTGTACTTTTATCTCTTTCAAACGATTCTGTAGAAGCTGGAATCGCCTCGAACAGGTAACTTGTTGTAGTTTCGATACCACTTTCATACAAGAAACCACTCGAAACATCCGATGTAATGGCCTCCTCCTCCCTTCCTTTCGGGATCGCACGTTTGTTCGCAAATGTCCGATCTGCAACTCAACTGGATAGCGAAAGCATTGCTGCGTTTCGAATTGCAGCTGGCTGTGTCTTGGTTGCTGATGCTCTACTCCGCAGTCGTGACTTCTGGCTTTTCTTTTCACCAGAGGGAATTTTCCCTCTCAACACCCTCCAAGCATATTTAGAGCCAGGCTGTTGGTCTCTGAATTTCCTAAATGAGGGCCTGTGGTGGCAAGGAACCATGCTTGCAGCTGAAGCAGCGGCTGGCCTCTCGTTGATAGCAGGCTACTTTTCATCAGTTTCCTGCTTCGTGGCATGGATCGTGTGGACCAGTATTCTCAGACGTACAGAGCCAGCGGCAAATGCAGGTGACTACTGGATGGCTTGCCTTCTGTACTGGGGCATGTTTCTACCACTCGGCGACATGTTTTCTATTGACAGTCTTTCCAAGAAAAAAAAGGAATACGCAACGATTAGCCTCGCGTCGGCGGCGTTCCTCACCCAAGTACTTGTTGTGTATTTATATGCGGGCATCAGCAAATTACAGGGCGACTGGCTCAATGGCTCTGCAGTTGGATATGTCCTGTCGGTTCACGATCACGGAACATGGGTGGGTGAATTTCTTAATACATCCAGGATAGCCACCAGCTTTCTAACAGCATCAACACTCTTGCTTGAGATCGTTGGACCACTCCTTTTTCTTTTCTGCGGAAACCGTTCCATGCGACGCTACATCGCTTTTTTCTTCATCCTTTTCCATATCGGTATTTGGATAACTCTAAGCGTTGGCATGTTTTCACCGATTGGTATTACTGCATGGATAGCATTAATCCCATGGCGCACGAATCGTGTGGAACCATACGTTGAAAAACTGGAACACAATCAACGTGGCTGGCCACTCTTTCGTTGTCCCGAAAGAGTTAAAACTTGTATCGTGATCACATCCCTTTTCGTA
Source organism: Pirellulales bacterium (assembly GCA_016776925.1). Lineage (GTDB taxonomy): Bacteria > Planctomycetota > Planctomycetia > Pirellulales > UBA1268 > UBA1268. The sequence goes on from JADHSL010000008.1 coordinate 13,624, forward strand.
GCTGGGCTGTCTCTTTTCTACAATATATTTTTATACGAAGGAAAACGCTCTCACTGGGTTACGCTGGCAATCAACGCACTTACACTCGAACAACCATGGGGGGTGTTTGAACGCGTTGGTCCACAGGAACAGTGGGTTACAGGAAAGGCTACTCTGAAGGATGCCAGTGTTGTCGACTTACTCAGGCAGGGAAGGTCCTTCCAGGCTGTTCGACCACCAGGCGGGTTTTCGTCACTCCCAAACCATCGCTGGCATAAGATTTTTTGGGAACTGCCAAAAACAAGACGATCGCCGCTACGAGAACCGATTGCAGCAGGGCTTGTTGCCGACTGGAACCGGCGCCATTCAAATTCAAAAAGGGTCCAAAACCTCGAAATCTATTTCACTCAAGTGATTCACAAAGATAAGGGTACTGCGCATGAATTCCCTCGACTCAACCAGGAGGGTATCGCTCAGGACTTTGCACCAGACACTGTTCTAAGACAATGGCTTTTGGCATCCTGGCCACAGCGAGGAGTCGGCTCAGGAAATCTTGACCGTTTCTTAGAAGAAACCAGATCGGCACCGTAACAACTACTGTAAAAATTGTGAGAATCGAATCTGAAAAAAAGTTACACTCTTTACAGAATAGAACTATTCAACTACTGCGAGAGTGGCGGAATTGGCAGACGCGCTGGATTTAGGTTCCAGTACCGCAAGGTGTGGGGGTTCGACTCCCCCCTCTCGCACTCACTACATTACCATGTTGTACCGACCGGAATTAGCCGGTCATCATACGTGAGCGGCCAAGTGCTTCCTCGGCCTCTTCTATTTTGCCCGCCCGCATACACGCAACACTCAGCGCCGTGTAACTGAAAGGCTCATTTGGTTCGAGAACACATACACGCCTCGCGTGCTCAACAGCTTTCTCGTGTCGTTCTAATCGAGTACACCAGGCCGCCAAAGCCGAATGAGCCAATGCAAAATCGGGGTTTTCAACAACAACTGCCTCAAGGGCAGTCACTGCCTCTTCCAGTTTTCCGTCATTTTTCAACTTCTCAGCCGCCTCATACGCATCATCTTGATTCATCATTGAACCCTTTCCAGGACATTCACTCTACTTCGTTCGGTTTTTTTCTACTGCTCACATTTCCAGATGACAAATTTTAGCGTTATTTCGCCCATTGTCGCCTCCTCGCTGTTTATTTAGCTGCTCTCTGGAAAACACGAAGGATAGGCGAACTTGGGCGTTCCTTTGTTTTTAATTCTGCAAAAATGGGATTGAATTCAAACGGCCTGTAGACCGATAAACCGCTGTGATGGCAACCTTGCTGTACATCCCCGCACAACAGGCAATTCGTGAGCATTCATCCACTGGCACTCGTGAGTCCCGAAGCTGAACTGGGAGTCGGCGTTACAGTAGCTGCGTTTGCGACCATTGAAGCTGGCGTATCTCTTGGAGATTATTGTGCAATTGGAAGCGGTGCCGTTATCAAAACCGGCGTTTCCATCGGTTCCAATAATGAGATTGGTGAGCATTCCGTCATTGGCGGGCAACCACAACATACCGCCCGTCCAGAAACAGTTGGAACGATTGCCATTGGTGACCACAACGTTTTTCGGGAAGGTGTCACGATTCATCGAGCGCTAAAACCTGATGGACAAACCAGAGTCGGTGATCACAATTATCTCATGGCGGGAGCTCATCTCGGCCATGACACACACCTTGGTAACAATTGTGTTTTTGCCAACAATTCACTCGCCGGTGGACACGTTGTCATTGAAGATCGATCATTTGTCTCTGGCGCCGTTGCAATACATCAATTCTGTCGCGTTGGTCAATTCTCGATGATTGGTGGCCATGCCAGAGTCGTTCAAGATGTACCCCCCTTCATGCTGATTGATGGCCAATCAGGAAGTATCGTTGGCCTGAATACGATTGGGCTTCGGCGAGCTGGATACCCAGCAGATGAACTCACTGCGCTCAAGGCAGCGTATCGTGTCATTTACCGAAGAGGCCTTCCTTGGACAGAAGTCCTAGAGACACTCAAAACAGAATTCACTACCGGCCTTGCAGCACATCTTTATACATTTCTCGCTCAGGGGAGACGAGGTTTTGTGCAAGAACGACGTTCACCACCTTCCTCTGCAGCGACACTACGGCTTCGAATTGCCGACGATGAAAAACGCAATATTAGAGCAAAAGCTGGCTGAAATCGGCAGTGTAGTGATCTCTCAGGTAAATACGCGTTGCGCCGGATGCTGATTCAGTATCTGAAAAACTCCCACTCATCACCCTGTGATGCGTTGTAGACTTCAAAGAGATCTCAATGGAGTTTAATTACTTGTTTCTCCCGGGAGCATCTCAGCTCAGGAAGATTCTCCATGCAACTACTCACCTTCACCATAGGCGAACAGCAATACGGCATAGACACCCGTAATATTGTTGAAGTACTGCCGTTTATTGCTGCCCAAGAACTCCCGCAACAGGCCGAAGAAATACGTGGGCTTATCCGCTATCGAGGGAAGCTGTTACCAGTACTTGATCTGTGCCAACTCATCCTAGATCGTCCATGCCAGTTACGGCTTGGAACTCGGACGATAGTTGTCAAAACGATTGCAGATGATGCCGATGACGCGTCAGTCTTATTTGCTATCACGGCCGAAGACGTCGTCGGCATTTCCACAACAACGTTTGATAACACGAACTGTGAGCATTCAGGATCTTTCATGGGCCCAATTGTTGACGCTGAAAGTAATACAACTGCAAAACTTTCTATTCAAATAATTGAGGTCGGACTACTCAGGAAGAATAAAAACCTGCAACCATTAATGAGCTACACACGTCAAGAATTAGGTCAGCACAAGGCAGGTGAACCGGGTCCCACAAGGTGAGCTGATGACGACCAACTACTACAGTTCGTCTGCTCAGCATCCTCCAGAGCAGACTCCAACTATAAACGCAAACACGGTCTCTCGTCTTGCCGAAATAGTAAGCCGTACGATTGGTTTTGACCCGGAACGCATCGGCTTGAATTCTATAATTCGAGCGGCTCATGAAGCCCAGGCTTATTCAAAGGTATCAACAATCGAAGCCCTTGAGAATCAACTCATTGATGACCCGAAGTGTCGCCAACTGTTCACTGAGTCCATAGTCGTTCCAGAAAGCTGGCTGTTTCGTGAACCAAAGGTTTTCCAGCACATAAACACTCTGCTTTGCCAGCGCCTCCAGAAACAGTCGGAAGTCATGATGCTTTCTGCTCCCTGTGCAAATGGTGAAGAAGCCTGTTCGATTGCCTTATCACTGCTTGAGTCGGGGCACTCGCAAAACCAATTTCATATCATCGCTACCGATATCAGTCGACACGCAGTCAAACAGGCACGTAGTGGCTTGTTTTCTGAGAACGCTTTTCGCACCATCGATGAAACACGAAAGAAAAAATGGTTTTCTTCAATGCCAAAAGGCTGGCAGGTCGCTCCCGAGATACAAGAAACAATTGAATTCTTGGATCGAAATCTGCTCGATCCAAGTACTGCAAACGAACTGACACAAAAAGCAAGAGGCGGGTTTGATCTTATTTGCTGCCGTAACTTACTCGTCTACTTTACGAAGCCTGCCAGAAAAACTCTTATTCAGACGCTTGCACGTTTATTAAAGCCAGATGGAGAACTCGTTATTGGAGCAGCGGAGACCGTCATCCTTCCAACATGTGATTGGGAGCCAACTGGCCCACTCACTTTTCGTCTCCGTAAACAAGCCATCGAGTCACCGCTCGTGCAGCAGGAATCAATTCAGGGCAACACCCACAAAAGCCCCATTCAGACGCAAGTAGAAAGCAGCCAATTTAGACATGCCAATTCAACAATTTCCTCTGATAACACCACTGGTATTCCTACTGCTTCTCCAGAGATCTTTCGAGAAGTCGAAGCTCTGGCGAATGCTGGTGACATAGAGAATGCTATCCGACTTTGCCAAGAATCACTCCAAATCAACGGCGCGCAGACTGATCTGCTGTACACACTGGCAATTCTTCACCAAACGGCTGGAGATTTTGAGACATCCGAAAAACTACTTGAAAAAGCGGTTTACCTTGAACCACGACACGAAGGAGCCCTTCTTTCTCTTGCGCTGATTGCCAAGCGGCGGGGTGACACGACGGCGGAACGAAGGTATCGTCGAAGTGCTTCTTTCGGAGGCTTACATTCATGAAAAAGACAAGCGATCAACTACACAACGGGACATTAAAGGCGACAGAGGACAAGAGTGCCTCTGAAGGCCGACCACTTGATTGCTGGAGAGTAATTGGCGTCGGTGGAGATCGAAGCTGCCCAGAACTAGAAACGTATATTCATTGCCGTAACTGTCCTGTAATGGCTGATGCCGCCGAAGCATTCTTCAATCGTGCACCGCCGGAAGGATACCTTGATGAATGGCGACAAGTTCTTGAAACAACACCGGAAGGCGCCGACTCAAGTGGCCTGAGTGTCCTTATTTTTCGTCTTGCTGATGAATGGTTTTCACTTACTGCCGAGTCTCTGACCGAAGTTACTCCACTACGTAAAATCCATACCGTTCCCCACCGAAGTAATTCTGTATTCGCGGGCATGGTAAACGTGCGCGGACAGTTACTACTTTGCTGCTCCCTGCACGGGCTCCTCGGGCTTCGACAGATGGAACCGCAGATATTGAAATTGAAAAAAACTTCTGATTTGAAAGATAATGACAATCGAAGTATCCAGCTGTCTGACGATGCTGCGATCCTTGCTCCTGAAAGACTCTTGGTCGCCTCGCTCACTACAGGCCGAGTCACACGTAGATGGACCTTTCCAGTCAATGAAGTTGCAGGTGTACACCGTATTGGTAATGAGGAATTACGAGAGGTTCCGTCGACTCTCGGCAAGCCTGGCCAACGATTGTCGAGTGCTTTGTTTTCATGGAATTCGCGTACCGTGAGCCTCCTTGATACAAACCAGATTTTCGAGGGAATCCACGAACAAATCCCATCCTAATGCAGCGGTTTTTCTAGAGAAGGTGTTCACGTGAACGATGACTTAAGCGGTTTTTCTATGCTTGAACTGTTTCGGCTGGAGGCTGAAAGCCAGGCAGAAATTCTATCTTCAGGAGTTCTTGCAATTGAAGAGCAGCGTCAGTCTGCTGAAACAATTGAGTCACTTATGCGAGCAGCTCATTCTCTGAAGGGCGCTGCTCGTATCGTAGGCCTCGATGCTGCTGTACAAGTTGCCCACGCCCTTGAAGATGTATTTCTCGCGGCTGGTGACAACAAAATAAGTGTTCAGCCGACACACGCAGACATCCTACTCACGGGTATCGATTTTCTTTCCTCTATAGCCGCCGCTGATAATGGCACCGATACGACCTGGCAAGACAAGGCCAACACATGCGTTCGAGATCTGCAAGCACTTACTTCCAGTGCCCCGCAACAAGCGAGTGATTCGACACCAGAGCCTGCTGGACCACCAACTACAGACGGCACACACACAACGCAACCAGCAATTCCTGACAGCTCAATTACGACTGAACCAAACCAGCAGAAAACGGAGACGGCAGGCAAGGAGAAGCCTCAGCATGATGCTCTTCAAAATACGACAGAAACAAAATCTGGGGCCACTGCTGAGAATGCCCCCACGGGGACGGGCCCCACCGATGCACCGCTCCCACAAAAAAAAACCGGCTCACATGATTCCGGCAAACCACAAGCAGATCCTACCGATTCAACGAACGATGAGGAGGATCGAGTTGTTCGAGTCTCCGCAGGAAGCTTAACAAGACTTGTGGGACTCGCGGGGGAATCTCTGGTCGAGGCACGGCAGCTCAGGCCATTTGCAGACTCTCTGCTCACACTCCGTGAATCCCAAACTGATCTGTGTGATCAAATTACAGCATGCGAAGAAAAGATTCGCAGCGCTGGATTACCCCCTTCTCAAATGACGCTGATCGAGAGTTTGCGACAGCGATCAGTTCAAAGTCTCGATAAGCTTACAAAAATCATCGAGGCTTTCGAAGGGTTTGCCCGACGTAATGAAGATCTTTCGGAGCGACTGCACAGAGAAGTGATATTTAGCCGAATGAGACCTCTCGCCGATGGTATTCATGGCTTCCCGAGACTTGTACGAGATGTATCACGTCAGCTTAACAAGCAGGTTCGGCTCGTGGTAAATGGAGAACAAACCGGCGTTGACCGGGACATCCTCGACAAACTTGAGGCTCCACTTTCCCATCTTGTTCGTAATGCCCTCGACCACGGCATGGAATTGCCAGACGATCGCCTTCGTGAAGGAAAACCTGCAGGCGGAACAATCACAATTGACGCTGGACACCGGGCAGGAAGTCTTACCATCAGCATCACGGACGACGGACGTGGAATTAACCTTGAATCGCTCAAAACAAAGATCATTGAACGCGAACTCGTAACTCCTCAGGTTGCCGAGCGACTTTCCGAAGCTGAACTTCTCGAGTTTTTATTCTTGCCTGGATTTTCCACACGAAATAAAGTCACTGAAATTTCCGGAAGAGGCGTGGGCCTAGACGTTGTTCAAACCATGGTGAAGGCCGTTGGTGGAACCGTCCGAATAACAACTCAGCCTGGTACACAAACGTGCTTTACTTTGCAGCTACCGATCACGATGTCCGTTATCCGAGCCCTCCTTGTTGATATAGGCGGCGAACCTTACGCATTTCCGTTACCCAGAATCGATCACATTCTTACATGCCGACGAGAAGAAATTGCGTCAGTCGAAGCTCGTAACTATATCGACCATGACGGAGTTGCAATCGGCCTTGTACACGCCTGCAATGTCTTTGATATCGAGATGCCTGACAGCGACGAAGACACTATCTCGGTTGTTGTCGTGAGCGATAGAGGCCAGCGATTCGGATTAGTCGTAAATGATTTTTTAGGCGAGCGTGACCTTGAAGTTCGTCCGCTTGATTCACGACTCGGCAAGGTGCCAAACATAAGTAGCGCATCACTCCTGGAAAACGGAGATCCCGTTCTGATTGTTGACATTGAAGACCTTGTTCGATCGATCGACAGTTTACTCACTGGTCGGGGGATCTCTCCGATTGACGCAGCCCGTGAAGAACTGAAAGCCAGTCAGGTCAAGCGAATATTGGTTGTTGATGATTCAATCACTGTGCGAGAACTCGAACGCCAACTGCTTCAATCACGAGGGTATGAGGTGGATGTTGCAGTAGACGGAATGGACGGTTGGAATGCTTTCCGTAGCACGCCCTATGATCTTGTTGTCAGTGATGTCGATATGCCTCGAATGGATGGGATTGGTTTAGTCACGCTCATTAAAACCGATGCACACCGCAGCCACGTTCCTGTCGTTATTGTGTCCTACAAAGACCGCGAAGAGGATCGGCTTCGAGGTCTTGATGCTGGGGCAAATCGCTACCTTACGAAAAGCAGTTTTCAAGACGACACGTTCCTTGAAACGATCGTTGACCTTATTGGTGAGCCTACCGACTAAAATTCGCTCTCGACTCAATCGCCTCCATTAGATCAAGAACAGTCCGCTCTGCAGGATCACCATTCAGGCCAATAACCTGAACACCAATCGGTAGACCCATACTGCCAACATCCGTCTGAACAGCTGTTCGCAGAACACGATCAAAGCCTGAGTGTCGGCCAGCTTGCTCACCTTCGGTAACTCGAGTTACTGGAACGACACCTGCCGGTAAGTCGACAAGATTAGCAAGCAGACACGGTGATGCCGCTGCAACAAGACGGGCTGCGGTCCCGTGTTTTAAGGCGGGTAATGAAGACACTGGACAAATGATGGCATCAAATTTCTTGGCTGTATTTCGCATATGCGCGACAATCTCCTCGCGCCTCGCAATTAACTTTTTGAATCCTTTTTTGCTACGCGGTCCGGTTGCAATCAGAGCGGCCGCATCAATTCGGTTTCCGATGATCCACATGAAAGCTGCAAGGAACGGACGGATCCATCGCGGCAAGCTCCCTATCCGTAAAAGTGTTGCAATACCGGGAATAGGTTTATCGTTACCAAAGATTTGCTGAATATCACGCCCACCATCAGCGGAAAGAAACCCGAACATGACCCACGCAGCCTGTTGTGCAACATCGTCCCGGATACATTCAACATGATGCCCAGCTTGAATCAGGGCCTGGGCAGCTTCACGGACTGCTCTTTTTATTGCCGGAGAAGGCTCAATAATCCCAGCGTCTTCCCAGACCGCAATTCTCTGAGAGCGAAATGGTTCTTCTCGATTATGTACCAGACCAAGAGAATCTGCGACGAGGCTGAGGTCACCAACACTTGAGGCTAAGAATCCTGCACGAGAAGATACGACATCGAAGTTTGGTATCGTATTGAAGGCTCCTCCAGTGCCCAGAATACCTGAAGAAGGAAGAAGAGACGGCACACCACACGCGTGTGCTGGCTGCCGAACGCTACCAGCCAAATCGTTACCCACACCTAACGGAACCACGCCAGCAGCAACAAGAGCGGCATCGCCACCGCTCGATCCGCCTGGACCTCGTGTCTTCGTCTCCGGATGATTTGTTTGTCCCCAGACAGGATTAGTTGTCTCGTGCAAATACATTGCCTGCGGAATATTTGACTTTCCTACAATCACAACACCGCATGCTTTGAGACGCTGAACAATTGCGGCATCTTCAACATCAACCTGACCGCACTTAGAAGAGATACCAAGCGTTGTCTGTAGTCCCTCGACTGCGAAACACTCTTTTATGCTCGCTGGAACACCTGCGAGGGGGCTTTCTCGGTCAACTTTGACACATACTTCTTCTGCGTCCTGATAGTGAGGTTGCGCGAGCGCATTGAGCCACTCATGCGTCTCTCGAAATCGTTGATGTGACTCCGAAAGCACCTGCTGCGGACTGGTGGTTTTAGAGTGGATAGCGTTTACTATTTCAACAATCGAACCCCGGCGCATCCAGAACCCTTCCTAAACTTAAAATATTAGACCAAAGACTCAGCCGGATCTGCTGACAGTCCATGCAAAGGTCCATATCGTCGGTAAAGACTTTCCACCAAATACTTCTCTGACACCGACTTGCCAGAAACTTTCTCTACAAGTGCTTCCGACTTCAGTGTTCTACCAGAAGCATGAATGTGTTGGTGAAGCCAGTGGAGGAGTGGAGCAAAGTCTCCTGCACGAATTTGTTCGCCAAGGCCAACACCCGCCTGTCGGGCAGCGTCCATTATCTGTGCAGAAAAGATATTCCCTAGCGTGTAGGTTGGAAAGTAGCCGATTAACCCCGCTGGCCAATGAATATCCTGCAACACGCCCTCCCGAGCGGTCGGTGGACGCCTGCCAAAGTCGGCTTCGAAGCGTTCATTCCAGGCATCTGGAAGATCAGCAACTGCAAGATTTTCATGAATGATCTCTCGTTCAAGATCAAACCGCATCATTACATGCAAGTTATACGTCACCTCATCCGCCTCAACCCGAATAAAATTAGGCTCAACACTCCTCACTGCTTCTGCCAATTGGTCTGACGTAACTTCATTAAATGATTCCGGGAAAGCTTTTCGAGCAAGTGGATAACACCATTCCCAGAAATCAGGTGAACGACCCACAAGATTTTCCCACAGTCGTGATTGCGATTCGTGAATGCCGAGAGAAGTTGCCTCGCCAGGAGGCAAACCAAACCAATCAACCGGCAAACCCTGCTCGTAGAGACCGTGTCCAGCTTCATGAAGAACACTGTACAGAGCTGTGGGAAGAAACTTTTCGTCCCAACGAGTCGTCAGACGACAATCATTGGGCCCAAGCGTTGAACAGAAAGGATGAGCTGTTGTATCGAGACGTCCTCGCTCAAATTGAAAACCAATTTTTTCAATAATTTGGCGGACAAATACCTGTTGTGCTTGGAGTGGAAAGACACCTCGAAGAGCCCTGTCTTGTGGGCCCTTTGTTGACTCAAAGCAACCACGGACAAGAGGCGCCAAAGCTTTTCGCAGCTTTGAAAACGTTGAATCTACAGACCTCCATCGAGCCCCTGGTTCATAATCATCCATCAGGGCATCATAGGGATCCAACTCCGGACTCTGACACGCTGCCAATTCTCGCTTCAGTGAAAACATCTTTTTCAGATGGCCGACCATCTTTTCCCATTCCGACGCTTCAACAGCAGCCACCCACTCTTGCTGGGCTTCAATCGATGTGCGGGCAATCTCTTCAACAAGCTTTCCTGGCACACGAGACTGTTTTTGAAAATCTTCGTGAAGCAATCGAATCGTTGCCTGAACAACCTCGGGGCCATTGGTTGCAAGTGAACTCTCCGCAAGTTTTTCTAAACGTTCCCCTTGCGCTTTCTGTGTTCGCTGGGCATGTGTTATCGCTGCTAACCTCGCTGCTTGCTCTGCCCGAAAATCCCCTGCCGCAGCTGGCAGCATCGTCTGTTCGTCCCACTGCAGCAAACCGTCAACAGTGGCCAAAAGAGAGACTTTCTTTGCATGCTCGCAAGAAGCTAGAAAATCCTCAAAACCTGATTTCTCATCGGCTAAATCTGAATAATTCACTCTTTACTCCACCTCACGAAGGTCAAATTGTTCTGTTTGCTGGGTTCATTTTGGGCAATGTCAAGGCGACACCGCTTGAATCTGATTATCATGATAATTGACTACGGTACACAATTTTGAAATCCCAATACACAAGGACAGTCATTCACAATGCTCGACGCACTCATTATTGCAGCCCATCCAGATGACGCTGAACTTGGGATGGGAGGAACCATTCTGAGAATGCTTGAAGATGGGTTGAGTGTTGGCATTCTCGATCTCACCAATGGTGAACCTACTCCGCTTGGAACACCAGAAATCCGGATGACTGAAACACAAGCGGCAACTGACGTACTGGGTGTCACATGGAGAGAAAACCTCGGGCTTCCTAATCGGAAACTTCAACCTGACTTAGCTGCACGAGCAGCTCTTGCCGGTGTTATGAGACAGACCCAGCCTCGCTGGCTTTTTACGCATTATTGGGTCGATGCCCACCCTGACCATGTTGCTGCATGTGAACTGACTGAAGCTGCACGATTCTGGGCAAAACTGTCGAAATGCGACTTACCAGCCAAACCCCATCACCCGGAACGCATCTTCCACTTTTGGAGTGTCCACCAAAAAACACCCCCTCAACCATCCTTTGTGATTGATACGACGAAGACCCATCAAATAAAACAGAAAGCTATTCACTGCTATAGAAGCCAATTTCCCGCCTCAGACTCGGGCTTATCTGTGCCCGAGCGGGTAGCGGCCGGGGATGCCTGGTGGGGGACGATGATTGGCACTGCCGCCGGCGAACCCTTTGCCTGCCGTGAACCAATTGCTTTGTCCGGATTTGGTGACTTACGGTGACTTTCCCGAAGAGACGGTTCTTCTCAAAAAGGACGTTTCGTACACCTCGTGAAGTCTGGGCGCTTCAGGCAGGCTCATTGTGTCAATTTGAGCGACCGATAGGGTACAGCCTGCTTGGGTGAGGGAGACTTCGCAGGCTAGCACGCAGAACTCTGGTGAGCAGCGTGCATGAGAGCCGAATAAAAGTAACGGTGGACTTGAGGGTCTGCCACTTGCACTGAACGTTAGTACGCTCTCGCTTTCGCCGAAAGGAAAAGCACTCATGGCCTCTCGAGATATAAACGTCGTTGCACTCGTAAAGGGCAGTGAGCGATATGTGTTTCTCTTTGATGACGACAGTAGATCAGAGACACTGAGAACGCTAAACCGCTACGCGGCAGACCCAAAACTTAGCTTCTCCTGGTATGACGCGTCCGTCCTCGGTCAGAAAGTACGTCAAAACAAGTCTCATTCACGAAGAGAAGGCATCGCCCCACGAGTTGACCGTCGTACCTCGTAGCTTCAGGATGCAACGACCGCCTTCGGGTAATGGATCTAAAACTCTCTCATTATAGTATTAAAAGGTTATGGTCGATCACGCGGCGAACCCTGCTTTTAGAGAGGCTTTGAATCGCTATCTTCGTTTCTTGGTAGCTGAAAGAGGTGGTGCAACCCATACGGTAAAAAGTTACCGTGAGGACTTGCTTCAACTTATTGATTATCTTCAAGATGCTGGCTGCAACCGACCTGCAGACGTCACAACAGTTGTACTTCGCCGTTACGCGGCAGCCCTTCATGCAACAGGCTACGCACCAACTACAATAGCTCGCAAGCTAGCGAGTATCCGCAGTTTCTATCGATTCGGCCACAGAGAAGGGTGGGTCTCATCAAACCCCGCGCAGCCTCTCCGGAGTCCAAAGCGAGGCCGTTCGCTCCCGAAATTTTTAACAGGAGATGAGATAGCACGTTTGCTGGTGGCTCCGGCTGCCACCACTGATGCAGGACTTCGTGATCGGGCAATCCTTGAACTTCTCTATTCTTCCGGTGTTCGTGTAGCAGAATTAGCTGCAGTGAATGACACCGACCTCGATCTCGAATCTGGCACTGTGAAGGTGCGCGGCAAAGGGCGTCGAGAACGTCTTGGGATAGTCGGGTCACACGCACGCCAAGCAATTAAACGATGGCAATCCGTCCGAAAGAGATTTGGAAAGCGACAATCAGCCGGTAGCACGTCCCCCCTCTTTCTAAACAAATTTGGTGGCCGGCTTTCGGTGAGAAGTATCGGCCGTTTATTAGAAAAACATCTTGCGACGGCTGAACTGAGCGGCCGAGCAAGCCCTCATACACTTCGTCACAGCTTTGCCACGCACTTACTTGATGCCGGCGCAGATATCAGAAGCGTGCAAGAACTTCTCGGACACAAAAGTCTTGTTACGACGCAAATTTATACTCACGTTACGACAAGCCGCTTACTTGAAGCGTTTGAAAACGCACACCCGCGTGCACACTAGCCATTTATCAAGCAAGACCACGCCTTACTGCCCATACGGCAGCCTGAGTCCGATCACTTACGGCGAGCTTTCGGAGAATATTTTGAACATGCTCTTTCACGGTTTCCACGCTTATTGTGAGTGATTGGGCAATCTCTTTATTCGAAAGCCCCAACGCCACGTGCCGCAAAACCTGCATCTCTCTCTGAGTAAGCGGGACATCAGGATCAGGTGTCACAACACGATTGGCCATGGTAGTCGCCACTCTACGCAACTCTCCAGCACGCAGCGGAAGTTTCCCGGAAGCTGCTCCCGTAATTGATTCCAGCAGTTCTTCCCGACTGCAGCCCTTAAGAATGTAGTCGTGGGCTCCCGATGCAACAGCTCGAGCAATGTACGTTGGGTTATCAAAAGTCGTGAGCATAATACACCGCACACTCGGAGCGTCATTACGAATATTTTCGAGTGCTTTGAGACCGTCCTTCCCTGGACCCATCCTGATGTCAAGCAAAATAACATCTGGCTTATGCTTCATCGCAAGACTGACGGCTGCTTCGCCTGACGAGGCCTCCGCAACTATCTCCACGTCTGTACCATCAAGAAGGTTTACGAGCCCGCACCTCACGACTTCGTGATCATCTGCGACTACAACTCTGACACTACCAGCAGCCATCAATTTCCCTCGTTCTTACTCGAAAATTTTTCACAACTCAAAGATTTCGTGCGTTCTGTTGAAAAATGTTTCGCGGGACTTTACGACTTGCCTAAAGCATGATGATTCAACATTCAATATCTGCTCCTCGGATACAATCGTACGGAACGTGGCGGTGGGTTCACTCCTAAAAACCAAAAAAGTTTTCAGTGCAAGGTGCCACTTAGCTGTGAATGTTTAGCTTAGCACGTAATAGGAGCTCAGTAGCTTACCCAAACAGCAGGGGGGGGTCGCATGGGGGGTAACTGATGAACAACGTTCGTCTGGTGAGCACTTGTGTCAAAACTGCAAGTACTTTCAAAAAACCGCAGAAATACGTTCTACCAAGCCTAGCCGCTTCATAACAAGTTTCATTGGCTTCATTTGCTTCTCACTTTCTCAGTGAGGTGGCTCCCCACCATCTCTCATCAGATCAAGAAGCTCTTGCGCGCCCTGGCTTAAAAGCTTCTCAGCGACCTCTCGGCCCAGTAAAAAGGCACTTTCTGAGGTACACACCTGCGACGAGCAAGACGCTGTTAGCATTTCCACCTTTCCTCCGGCATCAGACAATACACACCCTCCCAAGCTTAGTTCGCCGTCTGCTTCAAATCTTCCCCAACTCCCAATTGGCGCGAGACATCCCCCAGCGAGAGACGCCAGAAGCGCACGCTCTGAAACCGTTGACAGGTACGTTGCAGGATGATGTATCGGTTCAAGAATTTCTTGAACCCGTTGATTCGCCTCCTTGATCTGTACTACCAAGGCTCCCTGAGCCACTGCCGGCCAAAAATCTGGTGGCTGGAGTACTTCTGTTATGCAGTCCGCGCGGCCAAGTCGTTCGAGGCCTGCCGCTGCGAGAACGACTGCATCAAGCTCCCTCTCGTCAACTCGCTTCAGACGTGAATCAACGTTGCCCCTGATAGCAACAATCTGCAGGTCCGGGCGGACAGCCCGAATCTGAATTCGTCGCCGAATACTTGCTGTACCAACACGCGCGTCCGCTGGCAGATCACGAAGCCCGACGCCATCCCGACTCACCAAAACATCAAATGGTGTCGCCCTTGGTGGAGTACAGGCAAATTCAAGACCCGGCGTCATTGCCGTTGGCAGGTCTTTCAGACTATGAACCGCTAGATCAATTCGTTCTTCGAGGAGTGCTTTTTCAAGCTCACGGACAAAGACACCATCATTCCCAATCTGTGCAATTGGGACAGTCTGTTGCTGATCCCCACGAGTCGAGATGATGACTTCTTGTACTTCAAAGCCAAAACTCCGCAGTTGATCTATGACATGACCTGTTTGAGTTCGAGCGAGCTGGCTTCCACGAGTTCCCACTCGCACCATCTCACCAGCAAGTTTTCCCACGTTTTTCTGTTCCCTCTGATGTACGGTTTGTCTCAAAAAGAATTGCTTCGCCAGCTTTAACGATTGCCTTCAGAATCCATAGCCTCATCTGTTCTTGCAAGAACAGCAGCGTAAACAACTGTGACGTTAATCTCCAGCAGACAGCGTGTTATAGCCGACAGTGTAGCTCCAGTGGTTGCGACATCATCCACAACGAGTACTCGTTTACCTTTGAGCTGACTACCAACACCAGAAAATTTTGCGGAGGCATTTGCAGGTCGCATTTTGGCTGATAATGACTTCTGAGGCCTCGCCAATATCTTTTGTTTTATATCACAGCGATACGGAACCCTAAGCCGTGACGCAATTTGTTTTGCCATGGTATTTGCAGAATTTGTCCCTCTCTCCCAACGCTTCCGCCAATGCATGGGAACTGGAACAACAGCATCTAACTTCAACTCCCGTATGGCCGGGTGCTGTTCAATAAGCAGATCCGAAAGAGCTTCCACAAGACCTTCACCTGAGGGCTTCTTACCCGCCAAGACACTTTCACGCAGGCGGTCCTGATAACTGCCAAGCACAAACATCTGCTGCCACAAAATTGTTCTCTCACCCAGCTGCTGAATAAGTTTTTGACACAAAGGGCATGATGAGTCACTGTGCCTCGGAAGACCACACTGGCCGCACCGTGGACTTACGTCAGTTATTTCAAACCGACATGTTTCACACAAAGGGATATTGTTTTCAGCAGATCGATTTCCCGGCAGTTGATCGCCACGAATGTCTTGACCACATGCCACGCAACTTCCCGGAAAAAAAATGGTACTTAATTCGACAGCTTGCCGGATTGCCCAGCCTTTGCAAGCAACCCAACTAAACGGCAGCCTTCTGAAATTCCTCAACATTCCATTTGTTCCCGGTTTAGCGTAGACAAAAGAATTGACGCTGACAGACAGCCTACCTATCTTTCCGGAACTCGGCATCTATTCCCTTGGCAACTTCATTTCATGCTGATTGATCGCTACATCATTCGCGCACAGCTACAAGCATTTTGTATTGTCTTTATTAGCCTTGCTGGGCTGACGTTTGTTATCGATGCGTTCACGAATCTCGAAGAATTCATGCTTCATGCTGAAAAAACAGGTGGGCTTATACGTGTCCTTGGTATGTACTACGGCTATCGACTCATCTCATTTTTCGATGCCACGAGCCCAATTATTTCACTGGCCAGCGGGATGTTTGCTTTATCATGGCTTGAACGACATAACGAACTCACTGCGCTTTTAGCGGCTGGCGTAACTCGGTGGAGGATCGCAAAACCCGCAATTCTTTTCACGATCGTCGTGAGCCTTCTTGCCATTGGCAATAGAGAGTTTGTGCTACCTTCGATACGGTTTGTAATCGCACGTAATGCACAAGATCTTGATGGGCAGACTCAAAAAAACTTTGAGGCCCGATATGACCACGAAACTGAAATACTGTTCCGGGGAAAATCTTACCAGGAAGCCCTGCGGCGTCTCGAGTCCCCAAGCCTGCTAATGCCTCCCTTGCTGGCTGAACTTGGCCCACAGATTGATGCAGCCGAAGCCATCTGGAAACCCGAAGCAACTGAACATCCAGCAGGGTATTTGCTTCGTGGAGTTTCCCGACCGCCTGATATTGATGCGTTACCGGCTCTCAAACTTCAGGATTCAACTGTTATTTATACTGTCCAAAACTCTCAGTGGCTTAAACCCAGTGAATGCTTTGTGACAAGTGGCGTGAGTTTTGAACAAATGATCGGCTCAAGTAATTGGAGTCTTTATTCATCGACAATCAATCTGATTGATGCAATTTCAAATCCTAGCCTAGGAGTTGGTGCTGAGGTTCCACTACGAGTCCATGCTCGATTCGTCGCCCCATTTCTTGATATTTCTCTCGTCTTGCTCGGCATACCACTGGTGCTTGGACCAAGTCGACGGGGTGTCTTCGTGGCAGTTGGACTATGCGTTTTAACAACCGTAGCGTTTTTCCTGACGATACTTAGCTTTCATGCCCTAGCGACTAGCTATATTCTTGGACCATCTTTAGCTGCCTGGGCTCCGTTAATGGTGATGGCTCCACTTGCAGCATGGCGTGCCCAGCCCATGTGGGAATGAAAAAGAATGGCAAGAAAGTTTTGAGGCCTGTATCACAGCAAGTGGCAAATCCTTCCCGAACCTCTTTTCTTAGCCAAACCTTTTTTCTCGACCCGAACCACCCTCTCTGCCGATAGTATCAGAAGAGGCGGGGGATGCGCCTCTCCAGCATCAAGAATAATATGATTCTGGAAACCAATTTGGCAAAGGAGTGCCCTAACAATGTGGATTAACACCACACGCTTTGGACGTATCGACGTTGATTCAGCCGATCTGCTGAACTTTCAAAGTGGCCTGCCCGGTCTCGAACAATGCCGAGAATGGGCTCTGCTTGCTGACGCTGAGAACGACGCTCTCGGCTGGCTTCAAAGCACAACCCGAGACGATATCGCAATCGCGGTTGTCAGCCCAAGACGTTTTGTACCCCAGTACCAAGTCCGTATACCAAGAAGTGAGCTGACCCCACTGCGACTGCACGATATTAAGCAAGCGCAGCTTGTGGTAGTTGTCAGTAAAAATAACAAAGGACTTACACTTAATCTGAAAGCCCCAATCGTCATAAACCTTGAAGCCCGTACAGGCCGTCAAGTTGTTGCGAGCGGAGACTTATCTTTGCATCAACAACTAGATCACACCCTAGCCACGCTTAAAAAGAGTGCATAATTCGATGTTAGCTGGAAGCTTGGAACACCAGCTTAAAATACATCAGGAAGGAACCAACGATGCTCGTACTCTCCAGACAACGCGATGAAAGCATAATGATCGGCGACAATATTGTTGTGACGATCGTAGATATTCGTGGAGACAAGGTACGACTAGGCATCAATGCACCTTCGGAAATTCCTGTGCATCGCCAGGAAGTCTATGAAGCTATCCAGCGCGAGAATATTCGAGCGGCCAGCTTGGCACCTGAAGAAACTCGGGACATCGGCGGACTCACGTCCAAGTGACTGTTTGTTAAGAGCTTACTCGGCCATTTTTTTCCAAGAAGCCTATGCCGCATGTGTTTTACAAACACGCACGCCGAGGCCCGCATTGTCGCTTCAAAAACCAATCGTCAAGCCTAAAGCTATCAATTACTGGCATAGAGATTTCCATTTGGCAAAGCGGCTACGGATTCAAGAAGTACTCGGGTTCATTGCCAGGCCGCCACTTAATGTTACACCCGATGCTCGGACGTTGTGACTGAGGGAGTGGGTGCGATTCGAGCAAGGCATCTATAGCCTTTCGAAGATCCTCGCCTGTCACGGGCACTCCGCTGTTTGGGCGACTCTCATCAAGCTGGCCGCGGTACACTAATTTTCGGCTTCCATCAAAAAGATAAAAGTCCGGTGTGCAGGCCGCCCCATAGATCTTTGCAACCTCTTGTGTCTCATCAAACAAATAGGGAAAGGGATAACCCCGCTGCTCACTTTCATGAACCATTTGTTCTGGCGAGTCGGCTGGGTGTGCTGCGACATCATTGGAGTTTATAGCCACCATGCCGATACCCTTCGGCATGTACTCATGGCCAAGTGCTGCTAACTCATCTGCAACATGTTTTACAAATGGACAGTGATTGCAAATAAACATCAAAACCGTCCCATGCTCTCCAGCAACATCTGCAAAAGAAAGGGTTCGTCCGTCTATATTTATTAGTGAAAAATCCTCTGCCTCTGTACCAAGAGGAAGCATCGTACTTGGAGTGCGGGCCATTTTCTTTTCCTTCAAAACGAGTCTTGGAAACAATCAATACGTAACAAGCCACTCAGCTACCCACCATTTACCCGAAACAGAAAACATGCATTTGCCGTAGTTGCGGCCGCAAGAGACTCAAGCGTCTCTCCACGGATATTTGCTAAACACCTCGCTGTATGCACTACATGTGACGGCTCATTTCGTCTTCCTCGCAATGGTTCGGGAGACAAAAATGGGCTGTCTGTCTCGATAAGTAAACGATCGAGTGGAACTGTTTTAGCTACTTCTCGAAGTGACTCAGCCGAGCGAAATGTCACCATTCCTGCAAAACCGATAAAAAAACCTAACTCAATGGCCTCAGCTGCTTCCTCGGCAGTCCCGGAAAAGGCATGCAACACACCGGTTATTGGTTTTTGTTGAGTTGCTTCAGCAATCGTATCAAGCACATCGCGAATGCTGTTACGAGTATGGATGACAAGTGGTAGTTCCGTCGCTTGCGCTAAACCAATATGCCGATCAAAAAACAATTGCTGATTTTCTTTTGAGGCGACCGTACGAAACCAATCTAAGCCTGTTTCACCTATTGCAGAAACTTTTCCTGACTCGACAAGGCTTTGGATACGGTCCCACTCTTTCTCGTCAACCTCATCAACATCGTTTGGATGAATGCCTACCGCACAAGAAACCCCTTCTTCGTTCTCACTTAATTGAACTGCTGCCTCGCTATCAGCCGCACGTGTGCCAATAATGGTCATGCGCGAGACGCCCGCTGCACGAGCACGCTGGAGAACGTCCTCTGTATCCCCGCCATAACGCATTGGGTCGAGGTGACAATGACTGTCAAAATATTCTATATGTGCCACAGAGAAAGCAGCCTTGTGTCATTATGAATAGGACTCAGCAGGACCAACAAGCAAACATCTTATCGACTCGACTACGAAGCAGTAGCCGGCGCGTTATTCTTCAGCCTTCTTTCCTGCTGACGAAGCATCTCAAGATGCCCCTCAACTGATGAAATTGCCTCGCGGACAAGTTCGGCTGTCTTATCAGCACCACTTCCTCTTTGACCAACAATTCCGTCTGCCTGATCACGCAGGTTTTGGAGCGCATTTTCCCGCTTCTGCAGATCAGCAATAAGTACTGGGAGCAGGAAGCCAAGATCAACATCATGCCAACCAGTGAAAGCTAGTGGGAAAAAGCTTTGTGGAAGTTCGAATTGTTCTGCCACAAGAATTGTCTCGGCTCGATCAACGAAATTCTGATGGTCTGAAACGACATCCACTAATGTGAGTTTCAGTGATTCATCACCTCGGTATGTCCAGACATTTGAATCAGAAAGATACATCAAGGGAGACTGGCGAAAAAGTCGTACGAGGCGACAGAGAACCACTTCCTCATTTTGTTTTGAAGTCATAGTACTGAAATCCCTAAAAACAATCTCTTCTTTAATTTGGCATCAAACTGAACGTTTTTACGAAGCAATGACGCCTGCTAAATGGGCCGCTGCATAGAGCCCAGACCAGAAAACACCGAATATCACAACAGGCAGAACGAGGCCAGTAATCATTGCTCCAGAAATTGACACAAACGGGAACGGTTCCGACACACGGTCTTCTGGAACTGGGTCGAATGTCATCACTTTAAGTACTCGCAAGTAATAAAAGAGACTTATCACCGTATTGAAGCCACCAATAACCAACAGGCTCAACATCAGAGGGCTTTCGGCGCCTGATGTGATTGCATCAACAAGCGAAGAGAACACGAGGAACTTTGCAACAAATCCCGCTAATGGCGGAAGACCAATAAGACTCACGAGGACGACTGCCATGGCAATGACAATTCCGGGACTCACATGGATCAATCCGGCATACGATGAAATCTCTTCGCTTTTCAAGCGATTCCGAAGGAGAGCAACGATACCAAATGCCCCTAGGTTCATAAAAAGATAGGTGGCAAGATAAAACGCAACTGCTGACACTGCATCACGTGCTCCCTGCGGAGAAATCGCCACCATAGCAACTGCAGCAGCAACAGCCATCATGAGGTAGCCGGCATGAGCAATTGTTGAATAGGCAAGGAGTCGCTTCATATTGGTCTGTCCATACGCAGCTAAATTACCAAATGTGCAGGTAACAGCAGCAAAGAGGCCAATCACATAAACAACAAAATGCCTCGCATCCGTAATTGCAACAGCGTTGGCTGACATGCCCACGGCATCATCACTTGCCGGTGTGGAAAAGGCGAAAGCCACCCGAACCAACAACGCTATGGCAGCAGCCTTACTCGCCACAGAAAGAAAAGCGCCCACCTCGGCAGCTGCACCTTCAAAAACATCTGGGCACCAAAAATGAAACGGGACAGCAGAGAGCTTAAATGCCAAACCAACAGAAAGCATAAGCCCTCCTAAACAAAGCACCATCGTGCTTCCGCTCGTACCACCAGCTGCTAGAACTCGGGACATCTCAAACGACACATCTGGCAAAACAAGTGTCCCCAACACTCCAGAAATCAGACTAATTCCGTAGAGCATGACCCCGGCTGCCCCTGCACCGTAAATAGCATACTTCAAGGCAGCTTCAGAACTTGCCGGCCTTCCTTTGAGCATGCCAGCCAGCGCATACGACGGAACACTTGCCATTTCGACCGCCATGAAAACTATTAACAGATTATTGGCCGACACCATGAGGCACATCCCGAGTGAACTTCCCAGAACAAGTGAATAGAAGTCAGCTCCATCCTCTCTGTCAGGAATTCCCGATAATTTCGTGAGCACGACATAGAGGACCAAAAACCCTGCTAGTACGAGTCGAAGAAATGCGGTAAATGAATCAAATACAAGTAGCCCGCCAAATAATTCAGTCCTCACTGCAGTCGCTGGAAGCAGAGAATCACCCACCTGGCTACCAATGCTGAGAAAATCGATGTACGCATACCATGCAGCAAAACAGACCCCTCCCAAAGCAATCCCACCAGAATCAAGATATCGCAGTAGAGGGAGCATTCGGCACAGCAACAGCAAAACGATTGTTGCTACCAAACAAAGTTCGGGCCGGAAAAGGGGCAATGAAACACGAACAGTGTCAACAAAAAGTTCGTTCAGCAGTATGCCAACATTCAACTCGGGAGTCACCAAAAGTTCCTTTCCTTCAACGCAGTTCCCAGATGTATGGATCAGTCCTGAGCCCAACGCGAGGCAATCTCACCACTCGTGATTTCAGCACGAGTGACAACACCTTCACTGTCTGACAAGCCGTGATCACCCTCAGCGACAATCATTTTCCGAGCTCCGTCGTGCACATCTCGTGTCCAATTAGCAAGATTTTCGACTTGCTGGTTTACGGAAGGAGTCACATATTGGAAAAGCAATTGAGGCGCGACGCCGAAGAGGATCGCCAAGAATACAAGTGGTGTCGCAATCGACAATTCACGCGGGGTGATGGGCTTCAGCGCATCTTCATGCGGCCCCCGATACTCAGCCCCAAGATAGACTCTTTGAATTGCCCACAAGATATACGCCGCTGTAAGAATCACAGTGAAAGCCGAAATGACTGCGAGTAGCCTACTGTAATTCCAACTCGAGAGAGTCACTAAAACCTCTCCGATGAAACCACAGAGTCCAGGAAGACCTAAGCCAGCGAAAAAGAGAACTATTGCCAACCCGCTGTACACAGGCATCTTACTGAAAATTCCGCCAAACTCGTTCAAGTTTCGGTGATGAACGCGGTCATAAAGAACTCCCACCATGAAGAACATACCCGCGGAACTGATTCCGTGAGCAAGCATTTGGAACATGGCTCCATTTACACCCTGAGCCCAGAACTCCCACTGATACTCCTGACCTGCGACTGCACTCCAGACGCCAAGCCCGAGCATCACATAACCCATATGGCTAACTGAGCTATATGCCACCATCCGTTTAAAATCCGTCTGGGCGAGAGCAGCAAAGGCTCCGTAGACCATAGACACAACACCTACGCCACAAACCAACCACGCCAGGGACAGGCCTGCACCGGGGCAGATTGGATAACAAATACGCAGAATTCCATACCCACCGAGCTTCAATAAAACGCCAGCCAAGATCATTGAAATTGGCGTTGGGGCTTCGACATGTGCATCAGGCAGCCATGTATGCACTGGAAAGACCGGGACTTTGATAACAAAACCGATAAGCAGTAGCAGAAAAGCCCACGTCTCGAGACTCATTCCAAGCCAGACGGTGGTCGCTGCAAATGGTGAGTTCGGCAGTTGACCGATAGCAGCCAACGCCATCAGATTGAACGTATGCACAGCACTTTCTGCAGAACGTATCGACGCGATCTCCTGTGTTGCACTTGAAGGCTGCACGACATGCGTCGCAATAAGTTGCTGATCAGAGAGCAGACGAACGTCGCTCGTGAAATAGAGCATAAGGATTGCTATAAGCATGAGCACGCTACCGAGCAACGTGTAAAGAAAAAACTTGATAGCGGCATACTCACGCCGTGGACCACCCCACACACCAATGAGAAAATACATCGGCAATAACATGACTTCCCAAAAAACATAGAACAGGAAGAAGTCAAGCGAGACAAAGACACCGAGCATGCCAGTTTCAAGCAAAAGAAAAAGCACATGATACGCCTTCACATGTTTTTTAATGGACCAACTCGCTGCAGCGGCCAACATGGAAATAAACGTAGTCAAAACGACAAGAGGCAGACTGATTCCATCAATCCCTAGCAGATATTCGATACCAAAAGATTCGATCCACGGCAGTTTCACGACCCCCTGCATTTCTGCCTGTCCGACAACAAATTGGCCGGGCCCAACAGCACCAAAAAAATGGGGCACGGCAACCCACAGAGACAACAGGAAGACGACAGCGGTTGTCGCGAGTGTGCTCCACCGAATGATCTCTTCACGAGCCTTGGGAATAATTGGCAACGATAAACCAGCTGCCACAAGAGCAGGCAAAAAAACGATAAGTGTAAGCGGCCAAAAGGCGGGGTTCTCAGCGGGTGCCATGTGTTATTCCATAAACGGCGGGGGGAATTCTAACCAGCAAATGAAGTCCGGAACAAAAGTGTTGCAAGGACAAATATTGCGACAGTACCAACAACAATAAACATTACATACTGACGAAGGTTACCCGTCTGGACACGCTTGAGTTCAAGCCCAGCCTTCCAAGTAACACTGCCAGCTACATTCACAATGCCATCGACAACCACACGGTCAAACCAGGCGTCTACGCTCGCAATCTGTCGAGCTATCCATGCAAGTGAATTTATAAATCGGTCGATCACCTGAGTATCAATAGCACTTATAAACCGTGCCACACCAAGTGCTGGCAGTACAAAAAGCACGTTATAGAGTTCATCAACGTACCATCTATGCACCAAAAAAGTATAAATTGGACGGGCCGCATGAGCGACAGCTGCCGGTGATACAAGAGGCTTTAGGTACATAGCTGCAGCAAGAAGAACACCGGCAAGGGCAGTCAGGAACGCTGTCAGCGTGGCAGTGACGTGAATAGCACCAACGTGACTTTCGTGCTCAGCAGGCAAGGTAATGCTCCCAAGGATTCCCGCTGTCGTAATTGTCTCTGCAGTGCCAGCCGGGCGTGATTGCTCCAGCAAACTTTCAACACCTAGCCCACCGGGTAACGCCCAGCCTGCAACGACAGCAAAAACAGCAAGTGCAACCAGTGGAGCCGTCATGACTCGAGGCGACTCATGAGCATGTTCAAAAACATGCTGATCGCGAGGTGCTCCTGCAAACGTCATAAACCAGAGACGAAACATATAAAATGCCGTTATAAATGCCCCGCCTGCGACAGCTACGTAAAGAATTGAATGCTGCGGATTTGTGCGAGAAAAAAGGAGGGCCTGGGCAAGGATTGCATCTTTTGAGTAGTAACCACTAAAGCCCAACACAAATGGAACCCCTGCACCGATAATCGCAAGGCACCCAATGAGCATCGTCCATCCTGTGTATGGCATTACTTTCAAAAGACCACCCATCTTTCGCATGTCATTTGTATGGCAAGCATGGATGACTGATCCTGAACACAGAAAGAGAAGGCTCTTAAAAAATGCATGGGTTATCAAATGAAACAGACCCGCAACCCACCCCCCTACACCGAGTGCAAGCATCATATAACCAAGCTGACTCACTGTTGAGTAGGCAAGCACACGCTTGATGTCGGTGGCCGTTACGGCGATAGTAGCTGCGATAAAAAGCGTCAAACCTCCGGTGTATGCTATTACCAGCAAGACGTCTGGGGTGAGCACTGGAAAAAAACGTCCGACCAGGTACACGCCCGCAGCCACCATCGTGGCAGAGTGCACAAGGGCTGATACTGGTGTTGGTCCTTCCATTGCATCCGGCAACCAGACGAAAAGTGGGACCTGTGCACTTTTGCCAACACAGCCACAAAAAATACCAAGACCTGCGACAAACAGGAGCCATCTACCGTACCCTTGCTCACGCCAGCCTGGCACAGCAGCCGCAACTTCACGACGCAACTCACTTCTACTTGGGTTGGCAGCAGCCATCTTCTCGATCTGATCAGCCGCAGCAAAAGCTACTAAACCATCCGGCACCTGCTGCTCATGATGGTTTTCAGCAGGACGAACCAGTTCAAACAAGCCTGGCTCGACCTGACCCGTGGCTGAACTTACGCTGTCACCAAAGTGCAATGTTCCGAGACCACCCCAAAGCGCCATAAGACCAATAAGCATGCCGAAATCACCAACCCGATTCACGATAAATGCTTTATTTGCAGCCGTTGATGCTGAGTGGCGTTCAAAATAGAAGCCGATGAGAAACCAGGAACAGATACCGACCAATTCCCAGAAAATGAAGACCATTGCGAGGTTGCCGGCTATCACTATTCCCAACATTGAAAAACAGAATAGAGATAGAGCCTGGAAGAAACGAGGAAAACGACCCTCTCGATGAAGTGGCTCGCCTGTTGCAAGTTGCACTTCCGAGTCGGTCACATCATGAAGTTCATCATGCATGTAGCCAGCAGCATAGACATGGATGCACGTTGCAATAAAAGTAACCACAACAAACATTAATACAGTGATCGAGTCGATATACCAGCCGATAGACAACCGAAGGGCCCCGCTTGCATAGAGCGTGTACCAGTCACCTGAATATGAGGCAGAGGCAACATGCTCTCCGTGGCCACTCGCATGACTGCCTCCGGCAGCACTGTGCCCCGGAGAACGAAATACCACAGCCTGAACCGGACGAGTTGACTGCCCGGCATCAGTGTTATTGCGATGGACCGAAGCATGCCCCTCATCGTGGTGAGGTGATGGCATTGGCGGGCCAGCCGTCGTCCAAGCGACCAAAGCTACAAGTGACAGAAATAAGGAGGCACCAATAGATGAAGTCGCAACCGTTGCGGCACCTTTTCCGTGAGCACCCATGCGGGTGCCGAAAAACAGAATCGCCACAAATGAAGCGAGTGGAATTAGCCATGCAATTCCGAGCAAAATTGGTAAGAGTTGTGCGACAGCCATTCTTTTATTTCGTAATACTCTAAAACCCCTGAATGTACGCCCAGGGCTTCAAAAATTCTGTAATGTCAATTACCCATGCAAGTCATCCGCTCGATCAACATCGACCGTAGCGTGGTTGTTATAAAAATTAAGCGTGATGGCCAGTGCCACAGCAGCTTCTGCTGCGGCCAACAAAATAACAAACAGGGCCATCACTTCCCCATCGAGTCCAAGCACTGATCTGCCATCCCCGGCAAGATATTCTGAACCAAAGGCAACAAAGTTGACGTTTGCGCCGTTAAGAACGAGCTCTATGCCCATGAGAACGCCCACCGCATTCCGTTTTAGAGCCATACAAACGACACCACACGTGAAGAGAATCGCGCCGACAACAAGGTAGTGCGAAACACTCACGACTCCAAACAATGCGAATGTCATTCCGAGCCTCCTGCAACAAGAGTAGAGGAAGCAGCGACAGGAGACCCCGGCTTTACCGAATCTGCAGAAGCAACTAAATCAACCGGACGTGGAACTCGACGCCGCTTGGCTCTCGCTAGATATGCCGCCCCAACCAGAACAACTAAGAGATGAACCGACACTATTTCAAATGGAAGAAGATACCCACTCTTCGGTCGCACTAAATTTTCGTCGGCAACCTGATCCACACGGACCCCAACAAGAGCCATACCAAGAGGTGTTGCCGTGGGTGCAGTAGCCACGCCTTGACCCGCCTTCTGCCACGAATCAATAGAAAAAGCAGCTTGGACCAAGACCGCTAAAAGCGCGGCAGCCAGAATGCCTGCAATAACTCGATCACCTGCCGGTGTCCGCAGGGCAACTAATTGAGTCTGAGCCGTGAGCATTACACCGAATACGAGCAGGACCAATGTTCCACCAACATAAATCATCAATTGCATCGCACCGACAAACTCTGCGCCGGCCAGAAAAAAAAGACCTGCAGTAGCCCCCAACGAAAGAACGAGGTGCAGTGCCATACGGACAACATTATCAGAGAGAACAACCATGACTGCCGCAACACACGCAACTCCGGCAAACAACAAAAAGAAAAACCCATGCCAATCGAGAAACGGAAACAAGCTTGCTAATACGCTCAGGGCCTCGTGATTCATCGCGACACCTCCGCAATACGACGCGATGGGGTAATGCCACTCAAAGAGTCTTTATTAACAGACTCTTCGCTGCCGCTTTGCTCAAGCCACCCTTCTCGCACACCAGCAGCGTTTTGGAAGCTACCTGGGACAAGCCCCCCTGGCAGAAACAGTTGCCAAAGCATGACGCCCACAAACATGGCAGCTGCTATTGGAGTGCAGTATTTCAAGCATGTCGTCATCACTTGGTCAATTCGCAATCGCGGTAACGTCCAACGAATCCACATCATGACAAAGACACCGACTGCAGCCTTTAAGAAAAGGTTGACACAGCCTAGTAAGCGAAGTGCGTATGGGGCGTTTACCGCCATACCATCACTCAGTCCAAGGAGCTTCGAAACGGGAACTGGACCGTTCCAACCTCCTAGAAAAAGGATCGCGGCAAGAGCACTCACCAAAAACATTGATCCATACTCTGCCATAAAGAAGAAGCTCCATCGCAAGCCTGAGTATTCTGTATGGAAGCCAGCAACAAGCTCACTCTCTGCCTCCGCCAAATCAAACGGAGCTCTATTTACACTCGCGAGTGCGCATGTGTAATACACCCAAAAAATAATGAACGTAAATGGGTCGTGAAAAATAAACCAATTCGAAGCCCATCCCGCTTGTTTTTCACCAATTGTGACAAGGTCCATACTACCCGCCAGCATCACTGGCACCACAACACACATACCAAGAGGAACTTCATAACTCACCACTTGAGCAGCCTCTCGCATCGCGCCAAACAAAGACCACTTAGAAGCCGATGCGTACCCAGCCAGAATGACACCAAACACTTCTAGACCGAGAACAGCCACCACAAAGAAAACGCCAACATTAAGACGCTGACCAACAACATCAAAGGCAAATGGCAAAGCAATAAATGCACAGAAGGAAGCGCAAAAACTCACATAAGGAGCTATGCGAAATAACAAGGCATCAGCCCCATCAGGCATCAAATCTTCTTTTGCGAGCAGTTTAATGCCATCGGCTAACGACTGTAACCAACCGAAACGCCCACCTGTTCTCGTTGGGCCTAATCGGTCTTGAATCCGAGCGGCAATTTTTCTTTCCGCCCAGATAAAAACAAGTGCACCCCCAGCAATCACATTAAGAATCAAAAAAGCCGACAGCCCTGCGATCGCAGTCCATGAGAGCCAAACTGGGAGGCCGATCGTTTCGATTAAGAATTCAGCCATTTTGGGCAACCCACAGTGCGAACATGAAGCCAGTTACGTCAACTATTTTCCGACACGACAATCCGTGCTGGACATTGTGAAATTTTGCACGAAGTCTGCACAAACCAGCGAATTCATACAAGGGGCACACGCTTATCCGGGGCCTTACCTACCTGTCAATCTCTCCCATGACGACATCAAGACTACCGATAACAGCAGGCACGTCAGCAATCAGGCAGCCACGGCAAAGTTCGGGCGAGACAGCTAAGTTTGAGAAAGCACTCGAACGGGCTCGAACCCGCCACGGTATCGGAGTTCCATCACTCACAACATAAAAGCCCATTTGCCCCTTCGGGCATTCCGTCTCGAGATACGCATCGCCTGCAGGCAATTTTTCTGCCAACTTGAGTGGTTCTCCAAGCGGCCCCTTACATTGAGAATAACGATCAATAGATTGTCGAACCAAGTCCATGGATTGCACAACTTCGAGCATCCGTACAAAAAACCGATGCCAGCAATCGCCCAAAACGGCATCTCTGGGAACGGCGGGGTATTCATGGTCTCGCGGATAGTGGCCATTTTTCATGACCGCGACTTCAAATGCATATCCGTCATACATTGCGGTATAGATACTCTCACCGTCTCGACGTAAATCAATATCGACACCGCTACCTCGCAATACAGGGCCAGTGCAGCCATAGTCGATTGCCATCTCGGGGCTGAGCACACCTATGTTGGCAGTTCGTTTCACGAAAATAGCATTGGTCGTCAACAGCGTGTGATATTCGCGAATGACCGGTTCAAATTGATCAAGAAAAGCTTCGCATCGTTGCAGCCAACCGGGGGGAAGGTCTGCGGTCATGCCGCCGACCGTTATGTAGCTGTAAGTCAATCGTGCGCCACACACCTCCTCGAAAAGATCAAGGAGCTTTTCCCGTTCTCGGAAAGCGTAAAGAAATGGACTAAACGTTCCGAGATCGAGTCCATACGCACCCATGCCAACAAGATGGCTGGCAATTCTGTTGAGTTCTGTAATGAGAACTCGTAGATGCCTCGCTTTTTCACTGACTTGATACCGAAGCAACTTTTCGACGGTGAGTGCCCATCCCAGGTTCATATTCATGGCAGCCAGGTAATCCATACGATCGGTGTATGGAATCCACTGTCGAGCAGTGAGGTTCTCGCCAATCTTTTCAGCACACCGGTGCAGGTACCCTATGTGAGGTTCCATCTCCGACACAATCTCGCCGTCGGTGCGCAATACGAGGCGCAAGACGCCATGTGTGCTGGGGTGCTGAGGCCCCATGTTGACCAACATTTCATCCGTGCGGACATCAAACTCTATGATTCGCTGATCTTCATCCAAGATTTGAGACATGGTTCCTGTTACTTCCCACGTAAAAGTTCATCTAACGGCCGCGCATGCCATGATATTCGAGTGGCATTTCGTAGTCTTTCCTAAGCGGATAACCATCCCAATCCTCTGGGCAGAGAATTCTGCGTAAGTCGGGATGACCGAGAAATTGAATACCTGAGAGATCAAACACTTCCCGTTCGTGCCAATCGGCACCTCGCCAAACACTTTCTACACTTGATACTTCAGGTAACTGACCTGGCTGATTGTCCTTCCAGCGAGGCAGTTTCACCTTGAGCACTAAACTCGCCCGTGCCTTGGTGCTCCACAGGTGATAAACGATTTCGGTGTGCGGCTCCCACTCTACCTTGGCTGCTTTTTTTGGATCCGTCTCGAGCCAATCAATTGCCGTGATGCACTGTAACCCGTCGAATCGAATCTCACATGACTCTTTCAACCAGCGACACGTTTCAAGCAATTTATCAGGGGAGATTTCAAGCCATGGGTCAAGTGTTTCAAGGTTGCGTCCAATGACAGCCCCCTCAATAGCAGCCTCAAGCTCGGTAACGAAATCAGTACCTCTCATTGTATTTCCTTTCATGCCTCGCCTTCAGAGCCTTTTGCTCTTTGGTCGGCAACGGCTCGAACCCAGTCGAGATCCCCCCGATACCAGACGTAAGCAAATCCGACAAGCAAAATCACATAGAAGGCTGACATGTCGACGAACGCTGTTCTCGCGAGCATTCGACCACTTTTCTGGACGGCCCACTCAGACTTGGCTTGCCCTGCCGACTTATCACCGCGGTTCGAGATGATCTCAGCAGACTGCCGCGGCGTTGGCTCAAAAGATGGAACGACGGGTTTCGTAAGGCCTAATTCCTTATACACGCCAGCAACTGCTGGTGTGAGCGTCTGGCCATCCGCCGAGACGCTCACGACAGCTGGGTCTGATAGCTGAGTCGCCTTGCCGAAAACCGTGGCCCATGGAAAGAAGAGTGCGACTTCAACGTCAAAAATTATGAATAGAAGTGCGACAACATAAAAACGGAGATCAAATTGAACGAAACTTGAACCGATTGTTGGCTCCCCGCACTCATACACCTCAAGTTTTTCAGTGTTGGGTAATTGCGGTCGAACAAGCCGACCCACCAAGAGATTCACTGCAAGAAAGAGACCGCCAACCGCGACAAATAATGCAATAAAACCAGCGATTAAAACAGGGTCAAACATTGATGTCTCTCAAAGCCTTTATCTATCGCGAATCAAACAAACATGTGCAAATCTGGGAACTGTAGCCGAGGCCAGCTATTTCATTTTCTAGACGCAATCAACACTCTGTTCTTAAACATTCTCAACAATTCTTCAGGAATTTGGACCACCGTGGACGGGCTCAACAATGACTTTTGAAGCAGCGACTGCAGTTGGATTGATAGTCGAACGTCCCCACCCAACGTCTACCGGCAGCCTCGCAAAATCGACAATTGTCCCATCCCGACTGTAGCAACTCAAATCGAGAGTTGATCCCATGAAAATACAGTCAACCGGGCACGGCTCCACGCAAAGTGCACAGAACATGCATTTCGAATAGTCGATTGTAAATCCTGTCACCTGAAAGCCTTTGCTTCCAGCAGCCTTTTCCTTACCGATGTAAATACAGTCAACGGGACATGCCTTTGCACATTGATCGCAAGCGATGCACGTCGTGAGATCAAAACGATGGAATCCACGATATCGTGCCGCAACCGGTGCGGGGAGTTCCGGGTATTCAAAGTGTTCTGTAAATGCTTTTCTGTCTGGATTGAATGTACTGCTGAAGACATTGAGAGTAACTCCCATACCATGCAATACAGTTCCAATCGCCGTAAAGAGGTTGCGAAACCAACCGATCATGGTGGGCATCCAATGGTGAAAAGAGAAATCGCTTAAAACGGATACAAAAAAGGTGATAGGCGATTATCTCAATGCTGCCCGAGACCAGACATCTAAAAGAAATCGACCGTGTCAACTAATACATGGCAAAAGCCAGCGTATCTTCTGAGAGTATAGGGTAGCGAAAAAAGACAACAAGCCGGAGGAACGAACGTGGCACACAACAAGCGTTCAGTACACCTGCTGTCTTTGCCTCAAATCAAACCATCTCTCCCTTCTGATTGGCGCAACCGCTTGAGCACGACACGAAGGGCGTGAGCTCAATTCATACCAACTGTCCATTCTGAACCATTTTTTTCACCTCAGTTCTCGGCGGTGAGACTTTAAGGAAAAAATAGCTCTCTGCCAGGTTTTCAGTCGATTCTGTGCATTTTACCCCCAGAATAAGTGGGTCCCCAAAGGCCGCGAAGGCATTTCGAAAGGTTTTTAACCTGCAGATTATGGAAAATCAGTCGATTTTTCTTGACCGTGGGCACAAAATACCTAAATTTTTAGATGGATTCGTTGTTCCGAAACCCTCGATGCGGGTGGCCACAGGTCAACCCTCAGAATTTTTATGCTCGTACTATCTCGCAAAAAAGATGAAAGCGTTGTCATCAACAACGATATTCGAATCGTCGTTGTTGAGATTCGTGGGGACAAGGTGCGTCTTGGCGTTGAAGCTCCCAAAGAGGTTCCCGTCCACCGAAGCGAAGTTTATGAAGCGATCAACGGCAATGAACCAGAAAATCCTTCTACTTTAGTGAATAATGTTCCTGCTATTCCGGAGTCATGCAAGCCTGCTGACTCTTCTGGGCTTGTTCCGGACTGAGCCTATTTTTGCAGAGGACTCGACTTTCAGAGCCCTGACGGCTATCTTCCGGGTACCGAAACTATTCACGCATACGCTGTGGAGTAACGGCCCCATCGTCTAGAGGCCTAGGACACCGCCCTTTCACGGCGGCAACCGGGGTTCGAATCCCCGTGGGGTCATTTTGCGCAGTGATGCCAAACGTTAATAGCTGCCTATGATGACATGGTTCAAAAATCTTCGATAACAACATAAACACAAATGGATCACGCACAGCAAAGTCAATACGATGCTATCCTTTTTGTTAGTTTTGGTGGCCCAGACAAGGGCGAGGACGTTCTTCCCTTCCTAGAAAATGTTCTTCGGGGACGAAATGTACCGAAAGAACGCATGCTCGAAGTTGCTGAGCACTATCACCATTTTGGTGGAAAAAGTCCGATCAATGAACAAAACATCGCCTTGATCGATGCGATACGCCAGGAGCTATCAGCATCGGGTTTGGAATTGCCGGTCTATTGGGGAAACCGCAACTGGCATCCATTGCTCGCCGACACCTTACGAGAAATGAAGTCCGCGGGAGTTCGTCGCGCACTTGCCTTCGTTACGAGTGGATTCAGTTGTTATTCTGGCTGTCGTCAATATCGTGAAAACATTGAGCAGGCCCGCAAAGCAGTTGGCCCAGAAGCACCAGAGATTGACAAAATCCGGGTCTTTTTCAATCACCCTGGGTTTATTAAACCCATGGCCCGAAATGTCCGCACTGCCCTAGACTCCATTGAAAATGAGTCCGGTGAAAAGGAATCCGGAACACCCGTCTTATTTACGGCCCACAGCATCCCGCTTTCGATGGCTGATTCATCTGATTACTGCAAGCAGTTGCAAGAAGCATCTCGATTAGTTGCGGAGCAAGCAAAGATTTCCAAATGGAAGCTCGTCTATCAAAGTAGAAGTGGCCCACCCACACAGCCATGGCTTGAGCCCGATGTTTGCGATGCGATACGGGACCTTCATGAACAGGGCGAGTCAGGTGTTGTCCTAGTCCCCATTGGTTTTATCTCTGACCACATGGAGGTTCTATTCGACCTGGATACCGAAGCTGCCGATCTCTGCCAAACACTGGGCATGAAAATGGCGAGAGCGAATACGGCAGGCACCGATCCCGAGTTTGTTCAGATGATTCGAGACCTTATTTCAGAAAGAGCTTTCGGTCTTTCCGAGAAGACAGCGATCGGGTGCATGCCTGCTAACCACGATGTCTGCCCGCTTGACTGTTGTCCAGCACCTGTTCGTCCCGCAACGAGCCGACCTTCCTAGACGAGCAACGTCAGCTCATTCGATGAAAAGAAACAACCAGAACAATGGGTGATGACAACCGTCGCGAACTTGTTGTTCTTACCCACGGATTCATGGCACACCGGCTCATGCTCCATTTGCTCGCCGGAAGACTTCGTCGTGCTGGCTGGAACATTGACATCTGGGGCTACGAAAGTTTTGTTACGTCAGTAAGAACACACGCCCACCGCTTTTCTGATTTTCTCGCTGAACGCTGCAATGACGAACGCTACGATCGCATCCATCTGGTCACCCACAGCATGGGCTGTATCATCGGAAGAATGGCCATCGACCAAATACAGTCAAGAAAAATTAGTCGATTTGTCATGCTAACACCCCCGAATCGAGGGTCATTCGTTGCAACCCGGACGGCAAAGTTGTTTGGGCGTCTCTTTCGGCCTGTTGCCGAACTTACAACTGAGCACGACAGCCTCGTCAATTCTCTGGCAGATCCCGCACATGTAGAAATTGGTGTCATTGCGGCAGAGCAGGATGCGCTCGTAAGCCTTGAAAGTACACGACTTGGCGTACCACATGAGCACATAACACTACCGTGTCTTCATTCAGCTGTGCTCTTTCGCCGGGACGCTGCAAACCACATTCATTCTTTCCTGAAAACAGGTCGTTTTCAGCACGCTTATCGGGATGCGAAAACCGCCACGTAAGCATCACAACAACCAATTCACTCATATCGCCAACCACGGGACTCGTGTGAAAAAACAACTCGACCTGCCAGGCTTAGCACTTGGATGCTGGCCACTCGCTGGAATGACTCGGGCTGGCGTGACTCGTGAAGCCGCTGTTGAAACTGTTGCTGCAGCCATCGATCATGGCATTACCCATCTCGATACTGCCTATTGCTATGGCGAAAACGGTGAAAGTGAAAGAGCAATTGCTCAGGCAATTAAAGGCCGACAGAACGAAGTGACTATCGCAAGCAAGTGTGGTATTCATTGGCAAGTGGGCAAGAAGCAGACAGTAAATGGGCACCCGGACAGAATCATCCAAGAGGTTCAAGAAAGTCTGGATCGCCTTCAGTTAGACCGGCTCGACCTCCTTTATCTTCACACTCCCGATCCAAACATACCTATCCAGGAATCCGCGGGGGCGCTTCGACGGCTTCTCGATGAAGGCACCGTGCGCGCCGTGGGTCTATCCAACGGAAACGTAGAAGAGTGCCGGTTATTTGCAGAAACATGTCCACTCTCAGCCTGCCAGCGTCATTTCAACATGCTCCAACAAGAGATTGGCCCAGAGTTACTCCCGTACTGCCAGTCGAAACAGATGGCCATGGTGACATATTGGCCTCTTATGAAAGGCCTACTAACTGGAAAAATGAAAAGAGACCAGGTTTTTTCACAGACCGATAGTCGCCATAAATATCCAATGTTCCGTGGAGAAGAATTCCAAAAGAACCTTGATTTCGTTGAAACTATTCAATCTCTTGCCACCCAGCAGAACATGACCCTCGTCTCTATGGTTCTTGCTTGGACGATGGCGCAAAAGGGTATCACGACGGTTCTATTCGGTGCTACAAGTGCAAAACAGGTTGCAGCAAATGCACAGGCCCTTGGTTGCCATCTTGACGACAGCATCATCTTGTCAATCAATGAGGCGATTCAACAGCGGGGGCCTATTTTGGGAGGGCGAAAAGTCTGAACTACAGTGCACTATCTAGGCGGCACCAGAGGATTGCCCAAGAGCTTCTTTCACACCAACATAGGACTGCCTCACTTCAAGACACACTCGCCGAAATGGCTCAGGGCGACTCACGCCAGGCAACCGAAGTGTTTCTACCGCGCCATTTCTAAAGATAAGATCTCCACAATCAAACCACTCCTGACCGGGTTGAACGACCAACTCGACAGTATCAAATCGATCCAATTCCACGAATCTTTCAACAGCAGCGCGAACACCTTTATTAACGGTGACCCGCCTGTTTGTGACCTGAAACCTGCTGATTGCCCACGGAAGCCTCATGCTTAAATACAGCATAAGCCCAATGGGCATTGTCGCGAGAAGTGCCAGTCTCCCCACTCGGACTATCCCAAAGCCCGTTTGGATTCTGTACATACGGCCAAGGAATTGTCCCAAACCAGTACCACCAACTGACGGCCACGCTGTCATCACGGGGACTTCGGCCGTGCTAGGGGGCGTCACTCCTGCTATCGACTGAAGTACTGGTTCTTGTGTTTTCATAAAAAATCAACCGAGTTTGAAATATGCATTAATCGTCAGGTTACCAAACGCCGTCGATGAGGCGTCTCGTTTCCCCACACAAATGTATCCTTTTACACCGGAAACGGAAGCGTCTTTTGATTCAATTGATACAAAAAAAACCCAGTGAGCTCGGCCAAGCCCACTGGGTTCATCTTTAACGGTTGTTGCGCCTTTCGACGCATCAGTGCAAAGCACCAACATCTCTTTCGACAGCTCGGCCTATCCGAAGATAGACCACGATCGTCTCCACAATTCTTTTGGACCTGACTGGTCCCAATAACATCCAAACAATGCTTGAATGTCAAAAAAGACAAGACAGGTTCGCACTCAGACCGTGAGGTCTGAACGCTAAAATCCTTTAGAAAGGAGGTGATCCAGCCGCAGGTTCCCCTACGGCTACCTTGTTACGACTTAGTCCCAATTGCAGAGTTCATCTTCGGCGCCTGGCTCCTTGCGGTTACCTCAGCGACTTCGGATGCCCCCCACTTTCGTGGCTTGACGGGCGGTGTGTACAAGGCTCAGGAACACATTCACCGCGGTATGCTGACCCGCGATTACTAGCGATTCCAGCTTCATGCAGGCGAGTTGCAGCCTGCAATCCGAACTAGGGAACGATTTTTGGGATTTGCTTGACCTCGCGGTTTCGCTTCCCTTTGTGCGTTCCATTGTAGGACGTGTGCAGCCCTAGTCATAAGGGCCATGAGGACTTGACGTCATCCCCACCTTCCTCCGGCTTAACGCCGGCGGTCTCTCTAGAGTCCCCGCCTTTACGCGCTGGCAACTAGAGACAAGGGTTTCGCTCGTTAAGCGACTTAACGCGACATCTCACGACACGAGCTGACGACAGCCATGCAGCACCTGTGTATGTTCCACCCGAAGGCGTGGCCCTGCTTTCACAGGGTTAATCCATACATGTCAAGACTAGGATAAGGTTCTTCGCGTAGCCTCGAATTAAGCCACATCCTCCACCGCTTGTGTGAGCCCCCGTCAATTTCTTTGAGTTTCAGCCTTGCGACCATACTCCCCAGGCGGAGCACTTAACACTTTCGCTACGACTGGAAGGCTATGGAGGACCCTCCAATCAAGTGCTCATCGTTTACAGCTAAGACTACCGGGGTATCTAATCCCGTTTGCTACCTTAGCTTTCGTGCCTCAGCGTCAGAAGAGACCCAGTGAGCCGCTTTCGCCACCGGTGTTCCTCAAGATATCAACGCATTTCACCGCTCCACCTTGAGTTCCGCTCACCTCTGTCTCCCTCAAGCACGGCAGTTTTGGATGCAATTCCTCAGTTGAGCTGAGGGCTTTCACACCCAACTTTCCGTGCAGCCTACGCACCCTTTAAGCCCAGTAATTCCGAATAACGTTCGTACGGTTCGTCTTACCGCGGCTGCTGGCACGAACTTAGCCCGTACTTCCTCCTTGGATCGGTCAAACAGAAGGGATAACCCTTTTGCATTTCCTCCCCAACGACAGCGGTTTACAACCCGAGGGCCTTCATCCCGCACGCGGCGTCGCTCGGTCAGGCTTTCGCCCATTGCCGAAGATTCTCGACTGCAGCCATCCGTAGATGTCTGGGCAGTGTCTCAGTCCCAATGACGCGGGTCATGCTCTCACACCCGCTACCCATCGTTGCCTTGGTGAGCCATTACCTCACCAACAAGCTAATAGGATGCAGGCCCCTCCCCTGACGGAATCACACCTTTGGTCCGAAGACATTATCCGGTATTACCTGCAGTTTCCCGCAGCTATCCCAGATCGGGGGGTAGGTACCTACACATTACTGTCCCTTTCGCCGCTGTCCATTTACCGAAGTAAACTTCTCGCTCGACTTGCATGCCTAATCCACGCCGCCAACGTTCATTCTGAGCCAGAATCAAACCCTTCAATTGATTGGCTTATTTCTGCCGAAGCAGATTGTATCGCCGAACCGGATATCCATTGCCGCAAAGCAATGGTATCGAAGGCTCATTCTGTACTTTAAATAGTTTCATTCCCACCTGTTACCCAGCAAAAGCAAAAGCTTAGGCAAGGTGCCTTTCAGCAAAACAGGCGGTGCCGGTCACGATCGCGTGCCGGCCGAAACCGAAAGAGATTAACAACCAAATTGTCAAAGATCATTTCCGGCACCGCAAAAGCGATTCCGGAAACATAGAAAGATAACAGCCAATACGAAAGCGTCAACCTGCTCTAAAAAAATTGGCTTATGCCGGCTGCTTATGCAGGAGACTCATCGCGATCCGACCACGTATCATAACCGATATATTACAGTCTTTATCGTATGAAATGGCACCGAATCAATTGTTTCGCTCAGCCTCGAGTGTGAGGGGTACATCAAGGCGGTGCCCCTGCCTCTCGACCGCAATGAGCACCCGGTCACCTGGATTCTTTGATTCAATGGCAGTCAGAAAGTCGTCGACTGTATCAATCGCGGTATTATCGACCCCAACAATAAGGTCTGCATTCGACCGATCCACTCGCTCGAACTCTGCCACAAAAGGCCCCTGACGGCGACTCTCACGCACCACACGAAAGCCTCGAATACCAGCGCGTTTGGCGGCACCATCTGGCGACAGTGTCGCAACCAGAAGGCCTCGCTCCGTTTGATACACACGAGTAATTCCTGCATCTGGACGAACAACGCGGCCGCTCGTGATGAGTTGCGGAACAATTCGTCCAAGTGTTCCGACTGGAATTGCAAAACCAACTCCAGAACTCTGTCCTGTCCGGCTGGCAATTGCAGTCGTCATACCGATAAGCAAACTGCCCGAATCGAGTAGCGGCCCACCCGAGTTCCCAGGATTGATTGCCGCATCCGTCTGTATTATTGATTTGATTGTTCTACCATCGCGCGTAGGGAGTGATCGATTCAGGCTTGAAATGATTCCCGTCGTCAGGGTTCGCTCAAGACCAAACGGATTCCCGATTGCAAAGACTTTCTGCCCAACCTTCAAGTCATTCGATGAGCCAAATTGTACTGGTGCCAGTAGTTCAGCAGGTGCCTCAACTCGAAGCACAGCAACATCCGTCACAGGGTCTACACCAACTAATGATGCATCATGCGAGGACCCGTCATACAGCACAGCTTGAATTTCCTGAGCACCCTCAACTACATGAAAATTTGTGAGTACATGACCTTGCTTATCAATTACGATGCCAGACCCGGCACCTTCTGACGGACTTTCCATTAGGAAGAAGCCGGTGGTGACCGTTGCCTTTGTGTTAATGTTTACAACACTGCGGTTACTGGCCTCGTACACATTGATGTTGGTCTTTTCTTCCGCAGTGAGTTGCCGGGAAACCTGAGCTTCGTTATCAGAGCTGGTTGGCGCTGAAAGCAAGTAGCGTGAACATGAGACCTCTCCAAAGCAAAGCCCTAGAAAAGCGGCAATGAGTCTGGCCATGGTGGCCCCAGACCTGGAAATCGAATTCTTATTCATTTTTTATCAATTGAATCCCTGTAAACCCGAGCCATACCTATGTGAGAAATTGGTTCGGAAACCTAAAACTGCTGTCTCAAAAAAGGACCCTAAACCCGCCAGAGGAGTTTCCTCAAGGCGAAAAACTGAAAATAAACTGTTTTTCTCGCAGGAATCGACATTGGCGGCAGCGGGCTGTGAAAATATCATCCAATTTGAAGAGAGGTGTGGTTCGTGGTCTCATTATTAAAAGACCGCGTCGAACCGCACAGCCCAAATACTCGCTAGAGGTCTATTCATGCACTGCTGCCTATCGTCTCATTCCCACGGGTTGCTTACAAACTGCTCCCGCATTGCGATCAGGCTGCTGACAACAGCGGCGATTTGCTTGACCGCAGTTGTTTCGACGGCAACCGATGCGACCGTCACTATGACACGCGCAACTCACCAGGATGAATCAGTACCGGCCGTCACTGCCGTTGGCCTTCAGGCAACTGGTCCAAGTGGTGAAACTGCCGCTACTCGGATCTGTATTTTGGTTGACACTTCGGCAAGCCAAAGCGGGGTGCTCCAACAGCAATCCCTCGAAGTTGTTCATGGTCTCCTCGGTACCATCCGGCAAAATGACCGTGTTCTGCTCGCGGCTGCCGATACAAGCTTTATACCACTGATGACGGTTTTTGAAAAAGCCGAAAGCGTTACCGTTGTCGATGCACAAAACACGCTTGCTGATCGTACGCCACTCGGTAACACAAACCTGCTCGACGTGCTCCGTTCGGCTCTTGAATCACTCGCGACAGAGTCGGGACCAGCAGCAATTCTTTATATCGGTGACGGCCCCGGACTAACCGGCATTCTCCCTGAAGATTTTGCACTTACGGTCGCTGCCCTTCGAGAGAGTCGTGTGTCTTTTTCGGCGGTCACCATCGGGACAAAGGTTAACTGGCCCTGTCTTGCTGCCTTAGCGGCGGAGACCGGCGGAAACGTTGTGCAACCCAGTGCCACACTGACAGCGAGCCAAGCCGGTGAGTCATTAGCCCCTCGGATGGTAGCACCAATCCTCTGGCCAGATGACCAAACACTTTCGGTCACGTCATCAACAAAAGAAACAGCCCTGGCAATGCTTCCTTTCCGAATGCCACCCCTTCGCCACGATCGAGAATCCTTTGTACTGCTTCTCGGGCCGCTCAATAAGAGTGTTCTTGAGATTGCTACAGAAATGACACCACTTTCAGATCATCCTGATGCCTGGAGTAACGTAAATCTCCGTTTTGAAATACCTGAACAACAACCATCGAGCGACAATGCATTCCTTGAACAGCTAGCACGAAATGCCTTTGACACCGGAGGCATATTCCTGCCACTCCTTGGTCGAGATGGGTTTGACATTGCTCGTTCTGCAATCCGAAGCGAGGCTGCTTCGTTGGCCCAATTTTCTCGACAAGCAGAGGCCACCGGTGCTCATGACGCTGCGTCGCGTCTCGCTGCTGCCTCGCTCAGACGAGATCCTGATAATACTGATGCGGCAATTGTTCAGGCTGCAGTAATGCAAAGTAAGGAATCAGCTAAATCTGCTCAGATTGTTCCTGTTGCAGACGAAGCAGACGCTTCTGCAGTGGAAGCCCGGACTCCATCCACGCTGGAACAAACAAAACCAAAGACACTTCCACAACCGGCGGATAATGGCTTTACAGGACTTGAAGGGCCGCAGGAAGAACTTCAGGAAATACAGGACCGGCGAAAAATCCGCGGTCAAATACTCGAACGTGAAACTGCCGTTGGGCTTCGTGACGCCCGCCATTTAATGGGAACTGACCCAGAATCGGCTCGAATTGAACTAAAGAATCTACAGCTCAGAGTTCGAAATTCGGCTGATATCGAAGACGCTTTACGAGGCCGACTCAATCGACAAATTGAAATAAGTCTGAGGGAATCAATTGTTCGTTCTCGTGAAAAAATCGAACGCGATATATCGAAAGAACGGGCTGAAGCGATTAGCCGAGAACGTGCTCGTGTTGCTGGTGAGATTCAACGTCGTGAGGATAAGTTTAGCCAGCTTAGTAAGCGATATCGTGCACTTGTGGAGGAGGGGATTCGCGTTGGCTACCAACAGCCAACGCGGTCATTCACTGAAGCCGAGCGAGACGTTAGTGTCGAAATGGCACTCGATACGGGAGAGCTCTATGCAAACCAGGGGATGCCAGTAACCGCGAGAACACTTGCTCGACAGGCGCCGCTTGTGGCTGGAATTCTTGATTATCACACTAAAAACACTCGATTCCGACGAGAAATGCAGCGTGGGTTTATGGATTCACTCCAACTTGCTGATATCACTGCGATTCCGTACCCCGATGAACCCCCAATCATTTACCCTGCCCCTGACAGGTGGGAAAAAATTTCCGAGCTACGGGAAAAATATAAGTCTGTCGACCTTGGTGGCACATCAGAAACAGAGGCGAAAATTTATAAGGCGCTCGAGGAAGATGTGAGTCTGGATTTCGGAGGTGGTGCATCCCTTCGAGAGTTTGAAGTCACCCTGCAGGATACCCTTGGCATCCCAGTGAAGCTTGATGACCGTGTTCTTGCGGGAGAACTAGGCCTCGACGTCAACGAGCCGGGTGCGATTCAAGGAACGTATAGCGGCGTCTCCGCTCGATCCGCGCTCCGCCGCCTGCTGTCAAATGTCTTTGAGACACCGCTCACATACGTAATTAAAGACGAGATATTACTTATCACAGACAAACAGTACGCCGCAGACAACTACCTTTCCATCAAGGTCTACCCGGTTGCGGACCTTGTTATTCCAGTAAACCCGAACTCCGGAGTGAATCCATTCCAAAGCGGGGGTGGGCTTGGGGGTGCGGGTGGCATCAACAGTGGCCAAGGCGGTGGCATCCAAGCTGGTGGTGTTGGTGGTGGCGGCGGCATGGGTGGCGGGATGTTTCAGGTTGCCGATGCGCAGGCAGCTGCGTCATCTCGCACTCAGACAGTTGCAACTGGTGTCCGAGGATCGACTCGTAAACAAACTGGGCCAATTAACTCGACCAGAAACACCCTTCCAGAGCAGTCAGTTCCACTTGAAGAACTTGCACTTCCAGAATCTTTGCTGAAATCTGAGAATCTTCGAAAAGAACTCTCTGAGTACCTCGGACCGCCCCCGGGGCTTGCCACTGCTGAAACAGGGCTTTCTCCGGAAGAGATTGCAGTACGACTTGCTCGTATTCGAGCAACAGCCGCGGTGCTTGGGCGGTCGAATCGGTTTGATATCGCAGCAAATCTTCTCAGTGCGACCATCTCGACCGGGCACGCAGAACCATGGATGTATGAGTCTCTTGCCTTGGCTTTAGAAGGTGCAGGCCGGCCTCGCGCAGAAGTCGAACGCGCTCTCCTCTCAGCTGCTGATTTGGCCTCGACACCAATTGATCTACTGTCACTTGCAAGTTATTTGGCGCGACTTGGGTCGAAGAAGCAGTCACTTCGCATCTGCAAACAGATTGCTATTTTGGAACCTGACTGCAGAGAAGCCTACGCTTTGGGTTTCAAACTCGCTGCCGAACTTGATGAACCAGACTCGTTACGGTGGACATGTGCTGGCGTCCTTGCCCAAGAGTGGCCATTAACACAGAAGGATATTGCAACTCGTGCAGCGCGGCTTGCGAAATCCACCATCGAAAAACTTGAGTCTGAAGGTAAAAAAGACCAAGCTGAATACTTCCGGCAAGTCGTAGACGCAGCACTCGTTCGGGATATTGATTTGAAATTGACCTGGAATGGAGACGCCGACATTGATCTGATTGTTGAGGAGCCACCTGGCACTGTGTGCTCACTTGCTTCACCACGATCAAGCTCCGGTGGCATTCTGCTCGGAGACAATCAAGCCGGCTTGTCAAACGAGACCAATGGATTCAAAAGAGAGCGATATGTTGCCACAGCAGCATTTCCCGGCACGTACAAGGCGCTTGTGCGACGCATCACTGGCGAGGTTACTGCCGGCATTGTGACTGCAGAATTAACCCTTTATAAGGGCACGCCTTTTGAAGAGACCATGAAGAAGCAACTGCCTGTTGTAGCTGATGACATGCTTTTCACAATTGAATTACCCGCTGGTCGCCGTCGCCAACCGGTTGCTGAAGCCCAAGTGGCACAAGACGTTCTGGTCCAGCAGGAGTTGAGCAAGACAATTCTGGCTCAACAATTAGCAGCTTTATCCAGTGACGATGCGGTTGATTCACTTTCAGACACGCGCCCAAAAACACAAACTCCTGGCGGAATTCAACGGCCTTTTACAACAGGTAACGCCGTAGGCTATCAGCCCATCATTACGACCCTTCCTGAAGGAACAAATCTCCAGGCGATGGCGGTCATTTCGGCAAACAGGAAGTATGTCCGAATAACCTCTACTCCATTATTCTCTGGCGTTGGACAGGTCACTACTTTCAATTATTCCAGCGGCGGCGGAACGGGTGGTGCCGGAGGCGGCGGCGGAATGGGCGGTGGCGGAATGGGCGGCGGCGGTGGCGGAATGGGCGGTGGCGGTGGCATGGGTGGCGGCGGCATGGGTGGCGGCGGCATGGGCGGTGGCGGCATGGGCGGTGGCGGCATGGGCGGCGGTGGCATGGGCGGTGGCGGCATGGGCGGCGGTGGCATGGGCGGCGGTGGCATGGGCGGCATGTGCTGGGTTGCTCGCGAGGTCTATGGAACAGAAAACCAAAAATGGCTGTATTTTCGATCGTGGTTGCTCAGCGATGCTCCAGATTGGCTTGTCAGGCTCTATCAAGAACATGGTGAAGATTTCGCCCTTTGGATACATGACAAGCCCGCATTAAAAGATGGGATCAGGGTTTTAATGGACAGGGCAATCGAGTAATGCCAAATCTTGGAGTAATTCTTGTCGCAGCTGGGAAAAGCAGTCGATTTGGTGACGCCAATTACAAAAAACCTTTTGCACCACTTGCTGGACGATCTGTTTGGTTG
The DNA here is from genome assembly GCA_016776925.1 of Pirellulales bacterium. GTDB lineage: Bacteria > Planctomycetota > Planctomycetia > Pirellulales > UBA1268 > UBA1268. Next base: position 58,105 of record JADHSL010000008.1, read on the forward strand.
CACGCTGCAGAGAAATTTCTTGACCACGATGATGTGAAACAGGTTGTCATCGTCATTGCACCGGAAGACCGTGAGTACTTCATGGATAAATTTGGTGCTGATATTGCATTCCTTGGTATCAAAGTCGCTGAGGGTGGAAAGCACCGATCGGATTCTGTCTCCAGCGGCTTCACTGCATTGAAGAAAGAGATTGAATTTGTTGCAATTCATGATGCCGCTCGGCCTTGCCTTGCTACTCGATGGATCGATGATGTATTTAAGACTGCTGTTAAGACGGGTGCTGCTATTTTGGCGACACCTGTTGTAAGCACACTCAAGCGAACTAACGAGCAGCAGTGCATCGAAGATACGGTCGACAGGACAAATCTTTGGGAAGCTCAGACCCCACAAGTATTCAGTCGTGCATTACTTGCCGACGCCTTTGAAAAAGACACACAGCGAACCGCTACTGACGAAGCTCAAATGGCCGAGGCCGCAGGGCACACTGTAACCGTGGTACGTGGCTCACCGATGAATCTAAAAATCACCTCAAAAGAAGACCTTCGTCTCGCTGAACAGATTTTAAAGGTATTGCCGAAGCCGAGCCTCAACAACCACGCTCATCCCTTTTCTGGGAGTGACATCTGGCGGTAGCCCAAAACCCACCAATCAAGGCCTATGTCCAAAAACCTTTTAACTGATTTCACCGAACGCGGGTTAGTACACCAAACTACAGACACCAACAGCCTGCACGACTGGCTCGCAACACCCGGAAGGCGGATCTACGCCGGGTTTGACCCGACTGCAGACAGTCTTCATGTTGGACACCTTGTCGCTATTATTCTCCTGAGACGAGTGGCTCGTGCTGGACACGAACCGATTGCCCTCATTGGCGGAGCCACCGGTATGATTGGTGATCCGAGCGGGCGAAGTGAAGAGCGAAATCTTCTCTCACATGAGGCACTCACTGCAAATATCACGTCAGTTGGGAATCAGATAAAGGGTCTCTTGGAATCAACCAATCAGAAAATTCATATTGTCAACAATGCTGATTGGATGCGGGGCGTAGGGTATCTGGAATTCCTTCGTGATGTTGGCAAACACGTGCCACTTTCCCAAATGCTTGCAAAAGATTCAGTAAAAAGCCGCCTCGAACGTGAAGGTGGCCTGTCGTACACCGAATTTAGCTACATGCTTCTTCAGTCGTGGGACTTCGTACACCTGGCAGACGAATACGACTGTTGTGTCCAAATTGGAGGGAGTGACCAATGGGGCAATATCACTGCTGGCATAGAACTTGGGCGACGATTACGTGGCCTCGATCTTCATGGTATTACATGCCCGCTTTTGACCAAGGCTGACGGTTCGAAAATGGGCAAAACTGCAAGCGGTGCCGTATGGTTAGACCCCTTACGAACGAGCCCATACCGTTTCTACCAGTACTGGATGAACCTCAGCGACAGTGATGCTCAGACATGTTTACTCAGGCTCACCGAACTGCCACTCGAGGAATGTGAGTCGCTCATACAAGAGCAGGAGACACATGCTGCTGGTAGAGCGATACAGCGACGGCTCGCAGAAGAACTCACTCAACTTGTCCACGGTCCCGATGGCCTCCATACAGCGCAACAAGCCACTGCTGCTTTTTTTGGCGCAGCAATTGACAATCTCACCGACGAAGCATTGGCTGAAATTTTTGCTGACGTTCCAAGTCATCAGTTCTCATTTGAGTCGCTCGCTGGTGATGGCCTTCCTCTCGTGGAGGTGATGACAGCCACAAAAATCGCCACAAGCCGATCAGCAGCTCGTCGCACGATAGAACAAGGCGGAGCATACATAAATAACGTGAGAGTGTCCGATTCGGCATATTGCATTACTACCACCGACTTGGCTGAAAGAACCGCTCTCGTATTGCGATCTGGAAAAAAATCATATGCCCTCGCACGATTCGAATGAAAAGCAGTTCCCACAGATACACAACAAATTCTGCCAAACAACCGAGACGCACGTGAATACAAGGAGCACCTCCTGATGTCATCAATAAAGTTAGCCATACTTAGTACAGCGGCACTTTTGACAGTTCCCCTCACGAACGCCATTCACGCCGAAGCACCCAAATCGACAAATGAAAAAGTCTCACTGAAAGATCGCCTCGTCACCGGCTTACGTGCAACAAGACCTGAAGACATCCAGTATTGTGAACGAGTTGCAAATGCTACCCGCACAGGAAAGCTGCCAACAAAAATTGTTGACTCAACGTACTTTTGGGCTACTGCAAAAAAAGTGGACTACCCTCTCCCTGCTTTCGCAAAAGCTCTTGAACTGCAATGCCAGAGGCTTGGCATCAATTGGTAGCAACACCGCTACTCTCATCATTGACCTGTTGTTCTTCAATAGGCAATTTGATCACCACATAGTGCGTATTCTTGTATGCCACTTTTGGCGGATGAGTCATGGCAAGGAAACTCTTTTGTGGGGCAAGAACAAAATGGGCATCGTAGGCATCTGCTACCCGGTTCAGCCTAGACACACCTAAACTACACGTACTTCGTGCCATATTCTTGATTGTCCCGTCATAAGAAAAGCAATCAATGATCCGCTGTCGCCACTCCAGGATTGAGACTGGGTCTTGCGGTACATTTTTCCAGGCAACAACCTCTGGTCGTTGCGCCCGCCAGAGAAAACTTGACGCACCGCGTGGTGTCAGAAAACAATCTGATGGGGACGTCTCTTTTTGAATCCACTGACAAACATCTTCCCATGAAGCAGCGTCAATGAGCTTATCGCCTCGTGGAGAACACTTGTCAGTGAGCAACGGCCAGTGTTTGGATTGCACGAACGAATCGTACATGAAAAAAGTAAGGGCTAAAGCAATCAAGCAGGTCTGTCTTAACGTCTGTTGAGCTTTCGATTCAAGCAGTTGTGCTGAAAGAAGAAACTGAGTGAGCAGGACACAAAGCCCAAGAGGCACAAGACCATCGGCGAGCCGAAACCAATAAAAACGCAGCATTCCGTAAACAAGCGGTGGAGCGAATGGTTCAAACAAACCCATTACAAACCCAACAAAAGAAAGTAGTACGGCCGCCAAAACAAGTACCAGACCTCGTGTCCGCTTCGTCTCATAGGGCAAGGCTGCATAGAGACATCCGCACAACATAATCGCAAGTAAATGTCTGGCCACGAGCACCTCTTGAAAGGATCGCGGAAGAAGATGATGTGACAAACGATCAACTACATAAACCGCCGCTGCCTGATTACGAACCTCCGCAGAAACACCGATAGAGATTTGTGAGGCTGGCCATAAGCCAATAGACGCCAGGCACACGCCTCCAATAACACACCCAAGAACGAGCGGCTTGAAGGAACTGATTCGCGTCTGGTTTCTCATGAACTGGCTGATAACTATGAGGCCAATGAGGATCATCATCCACCCGCCCACTAATGGATGAAATGCCGTGGCTACTCCGCTCAACAGCCATGCAAAAGCCCAGCGACCACGAACAGCTTCACCCCAAGCAGCCAGAACCAGAGCCCATGCAAAAACTTTTGCCTCACACCCCCCAATCAGCCATTCTCCAGCCATAGTGGTGTAGCGGGCTGCTAACGAAAAGACCACCCCCGCGAACAAACGATGCATGCGGGATGGCAGGAGGGAGAATACTGCATGGCGAAATCCTACTGCTAATACCAACCAGCCAACCCATCGTCCGACCCAAGCTGCGGTAGAAAGCGTAACTGACGCAGCGAGGGGACCGAGGAGATAGAAAAAAAGGCCGTGTGCTTCTCCTGAATTGAGAAAAAAATCATTCCCGCACCATTCTGGATTAAAAGAGTGACGAGCTTTTGCCAGATAATACCCTTCATTTACATCAGGCGCCGGCCATGCTCCGGCCACTGCAAAAATAGCTGTGAAAATTCCCACTTCAACTGCAGCAAAAAGCAGTGAACTTGTATTCTGACGGCGAGCACCTTCTCCCTTCATATCTAAGCCACCTTCAACCTTATAGTGTCGTGTTGACAAATACTCTGCAGTCAACATGCCAGCGGTTACATTACGCTTATCAGCTTAGAGCTTCGTATCTCCCTCACTCGTGAGTACAAACAGATGACTGAAAAGACGATCTCCCGTCCCGCCGGCCAGAGTGGCAAGGACCTCAATACTTTACTCGAAAACCGCCCCCTCACGATTATCGGGGCACCTTTTCCATTGGCAGCGAAAGAGATTGAGCGTCAGGGGTTTCCAGCGGTGTATCTTTCCGGGGCCGCACTTTCAGCCGGACTGTTAGGGATTCCCGACATTGGGCTTATCCCCTTTGAAACATTAGAACAACAAACATTACTGATTACAAAAAACGTCACTATTCCCGTCATTGTTGATGCTGACACAGGCTACGGTGACATACCTGCGATCAAAAATAATGTTTCTCGTCTCGAAGCCGTAGGGGCAGCTGCCATCCAGATTGAAGATCAAGCAATTGATAGACGATGCGGGCATCTCAATGACAAGCAAGTCGTTTCACAAAGTGAAATGATTGAAAAAATTCATGCTGCCTGTGAAGGCAGACAATCAGCAGACACGATAATCATTGCTCGCACTGATGTTCGTGGTGTCACTTCCATGAAAGACTGCCTTTCCCGAATGGAGGCATACCATGACGCTGGAGCTGATTGGATTTTCCCTGAGGCCTTGCATAGCAAAGAAGAGTTTTCTGAAGCAGGACAACTCCTCAAAGAACTCAAAGCACCAGGGCTTGCGAACATGACTGAGTTTGGACACAGCCCGCTTTTATCACGTAATGAACTGAGTGATCTTGGCTTTGCTGCAGTACTCTACCCCGTCACCCTTCTTCGGCTGGCAATGAAAGCAATTGAAGTTGGCCTTGATGTTCTTGCAGACAAAGAATGCCAGCACTCTATTATTGACGTCATGCAAACACGAGAAGAGCTCTACAATTTACTTGACTACGACCCTTCACAACCCCGTCAAAGAACCCCGCCACAATAGCTCACTGACTGCAACCAACTCATTGTCCTCTATTACTCGACAGAGCGAAGAAGTAACGACGCTCCTCGCAACATAAACATCACACATGCCTTATCCATCATCTGATCAAAAAGACCCTGAAAGTGGACTCGCCGGCGTCACGGCAGGTCAGACCAGCATCTGCTCACTTGGCGAAACCCTGCGATACCGAGGGTACGCAGTCTCGGATCTTGTGCAATGCAGCTTCGAAGAAGTTGCGTACCTTTTGTTGTGGGGTGAGCTCCCTACAGCACATCAGCTTGAAGCTTTTGCTGCACGGATTCAGCGTGCTGCGCAGTCAATGCCTCAAACAATTGTGTGCTGCTTTCAGAAACTTGCCGAGAGTTCACCCCAGTCTTCAATTATGGATGTACTTCGAACTGGCGTGAGCGTCCTCGGGCAGCTTGAGTGCGACAATGGGCCTGCGGAATCGCTTTATGATCGCGACCTCTCCCAACAACGCAACAAGGCTGAGCAACTTTTGGGCCAAGTCCCAGCTTTATTAACCATCTGGATTGACTGTCTTCGTGGTAGAAAGCCCTCTCCATGGCCCAACAAACCACTAGCAACTGCACTCTTAGAAAAACTATGCCAGACAAAGGTTTCCGATATCGCTGCAACTGTTTTTAACACAACGTTGATTTTATATGCCGAGCATGAATTCAATGCTTCAACGTTTGCGGCTCGTACTGTCACCTCTACCGGGTCTGATATGCACTCCGCAGTGACTGCTGCCATCGGAGCGCTGAAAGGCCCGCTTCATGGGGGAGCTAATGAAAAAGTCCTTCATCAACTTATGGATATTGGGGTGCCAGAAAATATTGAGCCATGGCTTGCCCGAAAACTGAACGACCATGAGGTTGTCATGGGGTTCGGGCACCGTGTCTACAAAACGGGTGATATCCGGGCAAATCTTTTAGGCGACGCATGCCATCGCCTTATCCACAGTGATTCATCATTCGAACCGCACGATAAACTCGAAAAACTTGCGCACCAGCTGGAAAAATTGATGCTTGAGAAAAAAGGGCTTCACCCGAACCTCGATTGGCCCGCTGCCCGCGTCTATCACGCCCTCGGGCTTCCTATCAATCTCTTTACGCCACTCTTTGTTGTTGCACGCGTAAGTGGTTGGACGTCACACATTATTGAACAAATGGGCACCAGTCGCTTGATCCGACCACTGGCACAATATGTCGGCCCGTCGCCGCGACCATATGTCGCCATAAAGGATCGCTGAGAAGTCATACCACTTCTATCGAAGGCTCACTGACTGAACGGGAGAGGGGTTGCGACGTGCTGAAGCTCCGTCCGCTGGAACGCCATCAACCATGGCTTGTACGGTAACCACAGGCACTGCACCATCACCCAGGTCGGTTGTTATGGTCAGTTCCCGTTCAACTCGTCCGCCAACATCTCCGGCCTGAAATGTTACTGGTAAAATATGAACCTTTGCAGGGGTCTCCTTCGCCGGGCAACTCAGACAACCGTCGTTGCAGACAATTCCGGTAACGCAAAACGGCCTATTAGCCCGCACGACGATATTCTTTGTGACAGTTCCTCCGGGCAAAACGTTCCCTAACGCCAGGAGCTGGGGGCTTACAGTGACCTCGGCCACAACACGTCCTTCGACATCCATCGGAATCTGTGACGCTCTTGGATCGTTTGTGACGAGAATCAATTGATCGTTGATATAGCCAGCGGGAGCATTCGACTTCAGTCGAAGTGTTAAGTCATATGCAGATTGGGAACCTGTATGTTGAGGCTGAGACAGCAACACTTCAAAATTGACATTCGCACTACGAACATCAGTGATCTCCCAGGGAGTCGATCCCATATGTGTTACGCGGACAACTTGCTCTGCTCCTCGCCCGAGGTCAACATTTCCCAGATTGACTGATGCAGGCTCGAACGTGACATCTCCCCGAATATTTCCCGCCACTCGCAGTTGTACTTCTGCATAGAACGGTTGGTCAAAAGTCACAGTAAGTGTCGCGCCGTGTTGGCCAAGAAACGTTCGCGTATTGAATGCTGCGACAATTTCACCAGTTTCATGTGTCTCGATCAATTTTTTTGTAATCGCTGGCTGAGTACAGCCGCAACTCGTACGGACACTACTGACGTGGACATCCTCTTCATACAAATTTCGATAAATAAAGCGAAATTCTGTTTTGGACCCTTTTGCTACTGTCCCGAAGTTGTGACTTGTCACCGAGAACATTTTTTCTGCCCATTCCTGGCCAGAAGCCGGCACCGCCAACAAGGCCGCTCCAAGCAGAGCAATCGGTGCGAGAAACGGTACACCACCGCTTTGGCGCAGTTTTGGTAATCCAATAGATGATGGCTGTCGAAACATCGCTCTACCACGTGCATACAAAGCTTTCAACATAAAACGCCATGCTGACATAAGAAAGAGTACGGGGTTCATATTCACACCGTCAAATCAGAAGAGTTTCTGGCACTTCGAAACTTTAGTCAAAGTGCATCCGAAGATGGAACCGATTATGAATAAAATCCACTGTTTACCCATCCGTTTTCCAATAGAAATTCACTTTTTTTACCCACTTATGTCGGCAAAACCGACACAAGCGGGTAAGTTTCCGCCACACGACGAGAGACACACGTATACTGGTAGGTAGGGTTGATTTTGGTGGTTAGGCGATTTTTCGCTTCCACTATGATTAAGCCTGTCTCAAGAGGCGATCAGCGATTCGTTTCATTGGGTTTTTTATTTCCTTTTCGATATGGGGGCGTACTGGTTTCGACCGGATTGCAAGAGGTTCAGATCGCGTGTCGTGGTTGGTCGGCAGGCCACGCTAAAAGTCGACCACAGCTTCAATTGCCGAAGCTCAGTTTTCTCTGGCAGCTTAACTAAGTTGCTCCGAGCGATGGCCCCAGTCGGAAGGGCCTACCAATCGGTCGCCAAATCCGACTCGTCCTGTTTCATCGCCTAGTACGGGCAGGACCAAATTTGTTCTGGGCTGGTGAAAGGCACACCCTGTCGGCCGGGGGGTTTTTCACGAGATTTAAATTGACCGAATACACACGTAGAAGTTTGTTCTGAAACGTCACGGGACGCGGGTTCGATTCCCGCCGCCTCCACTCAATAAGCCACTTGTGATTATTCGCAAGTGGCTTATTTTTCTAACTGCTCATGACGAGCCGCGGAAGCTGCCGTCGCATAGAACAAAGTGATTGTTGCTGATTTCAGTGTAGATTATTGTTCAATTAGAGTGGCCGTATCCTGTGAAGGCCGCATCCAAGTCGATTCCGTTATTTCTTGATATGAGACCTTCTTCAACGCAGTGGAAAATAGATAGGAACCAATGAAAACAATACTCATCGGGATGCTGATAGCGCTAGGACTGAACGGTCATGCCGCCGCAGATACTCCGCCCAACGTGATCTACATTTTGGCAGACGACCTCGGCTATGGCGATTTGAGCTGTTACGGCCAGACGCATTTCCAGACGCCGAACATCGATGCCCTGGCAAAGCAGGGCATGAAATTCACGCAGCACTATTCCGGAAGCACCGTTTGTGCCCCGTCGCGTTGTGCGCTGCTGACGGGCAAACACATCGGCCATGCGGTGGTGCGTGGTAATTCCGAATTCATGCCGGAAGGTCAGCAGCCGATGCCGGCGGATACGGTCACTATAGCGCACGTGTTGCACGAAGCGGGCTACACGACGGGTCTGTTTGGCAAGTGGGGCCTTGGTGCACCGGGTAGCGTGAGCGAGCCACTCAAGATGGGGTTCGATCGCTTCTATGGCTACAACTGCCAGCGGCAAGCGCATCATTATTACCCCTACTTTCTATGGAACGATACCCATCGCGACATGTTGTGGGGAAACTTTGGTACGGAGACGCAGGAGTACGCGCCCGATTTGATTCAGGACAAAGCGCTCGAGTTTATTGAAACGAACAAAGAGAAACCATTTTTTTGCTACTACGCCATGGTTCAACCACATGCTGAAATGTTTGCGCCGGAAGAAAAAATCGCGAAGTACCGCGGCAAATTCTTGCCGGAAAGTTCCTACAAAGGTGTCGACTCGGGGCCGAATTATCGCAAGTTCCCGTATGGTTCACAGCCCGAGGCACACGCCGCGTTTGCTGCGATGGTCGAGGTGATGGACGATGACGTTGGTGAGCTTGTCGCCAAAGTCAAAGAGCTTGGAATTGCCAACAACACGCTGATCATGTTCACTTCTGACAACGGCCCACATCAAGAAGGAGGGCATGATCCGGCCTACTTTAACTCAAACGGTTCCCAACGCGGATTCAAGCGTGACCTCTATGAGGGGGGAATTCACGTGCCGATGATTGCAGCGTGGCCGGGCCATATTTCAGCGGGAACACAAACTGACCATCTTTCAGCGTTCTGGGATGTCTTGCCAACCGTTGCCGAGCTCGTCGGTCAGCCGGTTCCCGACACCATTGACGGCGTCTCGTTTGTGCCAACACTGCTCGGCAAGCAAGGGCAAGAAGAGCACGAGTATCTCTACTGGGAGTTCCATGAAAAGAAAGGCCGCGTTGCACTACGGCAGGGTCAATGGAAAGCGGTACGTTACAACGTTGCTGCCGACCCGGACTCACCTTTGGAACTCTTTGACCTGTCAGCTGACCCTGGCGAAACGGTGAATGTTGCTGACCAGCATCCTGAGGTCGTGACAAAAATGAATGCGCAAATTAAAAGTGCACGGACTGCTTCCGAGCTGCCCAAATTCAATTTTCCGCTCGTTCGTAAAGGGGGAAGTCACGGAGGCGTGCGCAAAAAGTAGTAGTGAGTCGCGGCTTGGAGAATATCGCCAAACGGAAAACATACCCTCCGGCAAGGGAAATGGTCCGTCCAGCAACAACTTGTGAATACAGTGATAGTTTGTGTGCCAACCAGAGCGGGAGTGGCTGACGGTACGTGTGCGACATAATCGAGATAAGAAACGTGTTTTCCAGTTCAAGAAGAAACGACAAAAATGTATGAGAAACCACCACTGCACCTGCTTTTTGTTGGTCGTTGCCGGGCTTGTGGCTTTGCATGCTCGCACTGTGACTGCCGAGCAAGCCAACATCAAGCGTTACAACGTCCTGTTCATTGCCATCGATGACCTGAACGACTGGGTCGGTTGCCTGGGTGGAAACCCGCAGGTGATCACACCGAACTTTGACCGCTACGCGAGGGATCACGCGATGGTTATGAACAAGGCCTACTGCCCTTCCACCGTTTGTGGCCCGACACGCTCAGCGCTACTGACTGGAAAACACGCGACGCATACGGGTGTGTACGGGAACGGGCAAAACCTGAAACATGCCCCGAAGGCGAAAGACCTTGTCACCTTGCCGGAGTATTTCGGTGACCATGGCTACCACACGCTCAGCCGTGGAAAAATCTTCCACAAGCATGGCGACCCCAATACGCGTGGCGGAGTGGATGAAGGGCAATGGGCGTTTCATGAGTTTGTCAAAGCGAAGGGGTCGAACGGCCCAACGTTATGGGAAGAAAAGCCCACGTTGGCCGGCGTCAAGTCAGGTGGTACTCCATTTACCTGGGGCGGCGTGAAAGGTCCAACAGAAAAAACCAAGGATTACGCGACATGTGCATGGGCTGCAGAGCAACTCGAACGTGACTTCGATGGGAAACCATTTTTTATGGCGGTGGGCCTGTCGAAACCGCACCTCTCTTGGTATGTGCCGCAAGAATTCTTTGATCTCTATCCGTTAGACGAGATCGAGGCCGCGCCCTTCAATCGTAACGATCTTGACGACATTGTGCGAAAAGACGGAAAGCCAATTTTTAAGCCCACTGGCCGATTCCTTGTGGCTGATGGGAACGACATGCACAAGCAGGCAAACCGTGCCTATCTCGCGTGTGTCAGTTACGTCGACCATTGCATGGGTGTTTTGTTTGACTCACTTGAAAAGAGCCAGTACGCGGACAACACCATTGTCATGATCTGGGGTGACCATGGGTGGCACTTGAGCGAGAAGATGCACTATGGAAAAACGGGACTGTGGGAGGAATCGGCACGCGTGCCTTTCATCGTGAACGTTCCCGGCGTCACGCCGCCGAA
>JADHSL010000065.1 GCA_016776925.1 Pirellulales bacterium
GGCAAACAGTCGGGGCGACATGATTCGAACATGCGACCTCTTGGTCCCAAACCAAGCGCTCTACCAGGCTGAGCTACGCCCCGAATGTGGCTCCTATTCAGAAACCGCCGAAGAAGTCTCAGAGTATAGCCAAGACTGATAAAAGGCAGAGTAGTAAACAGAAATCCCGGGAACAAGGCAGGTTTTTAGTCTTTGAGGAACTCCAGCAGGCGTTCAAATTCCTCCGGACTACCAAATGGGATGACAATTCTTCCTGCTCCTTTACTGTTTGCATGAATCACGACTTTTGTACCAACAGCCCTCCGAAGCTCATTTTCAAGTGAGACAATTTGGCTTGAACGCCGTGAAGCCGGACGTCCTGGCTTCCTTTTCTGTGTTGTCGCTCCAGTGGCTTGTGGATCATGTAGAGCCGCGGTTGAAGAACCTGTGATCTCTTCCACCTCATCAGCTCGGAGTATTTCCTGAATTTCACTTTCAACAGCTCGAACAGAAAGCCCTTGCGTTACAACTTTTTCAGCAAGTGTCACCTGTTCGTGTTCGTCACCTAACGGCAAAAGGGCTCTGGCATGGCCCATTGAAATTTTACCTGTACGAAGTTTCTGTTGAACAAATTCTGGTAATTCCAGCAAACGAATTAAGTTGGCGACTGTTGAACGATCGACCGACAGCCTTTTCGCAAGTTCTTCTTGAGTGCCACCCCATGTGGAGAGGTATTGCTTAAAACTTGTTGCCTTTTCAAGAGGATCGAGATCGCGACGCTGAAGGTTTTCGACGATTGCAATCTCAGACATCTGGCGGTCGTCAACTTCGAGCAAACGCACCGGAACGTTTTCCCAGCCTAAGCGACGTGCTGCTGCCAAACGACGCTGGCCAGCAATCAGTTGATATCGATCATCTTTTGATCGCACAACGATGGGCTGAACAAGCCCATGCTCTTTAAGGCTGTTTGATAAATCAATGAGATCGTCTGCTGACATTTCACTGCGAGGTTGCCAAGGATTCGGATCAATGGAAGCAGTTGAAATTTCACTCGCAGGAAGTTCGGCGGCAGCCTGTTCGAGGTCTTCAGCTTTATGCAGGATGAGTTGGGCAGCTGCGGATCGTGAACGATCAGGGGTTTCTGGCTGGCTAGCCAATGCTCCTGTACCGTCAGTTGGTGGTGCCGACTGATCCATTCCAGCTCTGCCCAGAAGTGCTTCCAGACCCCGCCCTAGCCGTCGTTCTCTACTCACAGTCGCGTACCTCCATGCACAATTCTGTATACGCCCGTGCTCCCAGAGAGCGTGGTGCGTAGTCGAGTACGCTCAACGCGTGACTCGGTGCTTCGGACACAGCGACATCCCGTGGGATGACCGTGTCGAAAACAATCTCACCAAAAAAGTCTCGAACCTCTCGCTCAACTTCAGTAGTCAATTCCAGATTGGCGTCATGCATCGTCAGTACAATGCCACTAAAGGAAAGGCGGCCAGGTTGATCAGCCATCACATCACGAATTACCTCGATCATCTGCGTCAGCCCCTCAAGTGCGAAATACTCACATTGAATTGGCATGAGTACTTCAGTTGAACCGGCAAGTGCTGTGCGAGTGAGTTCCCCCAGTGAAGGGGGGCAGTCAAGAAGGCAGTAGTCCCATGCATTCAGTCCGCATGAAAGGTGATTTGAGAGAACCATTGAACCAGCGCGTGCCTGTTCTGCAATCCGCTCCACGTCACGCACGCTCCGACTGCCAGGAAGAAGCGAGAGGTTCGTGACAGCGGTGCTTACAACGTTCTCGCCCAAAGCTGCCTCTGACACCAACGGATGTGTTTCAGCTGGAATGCCACCAAGTCCAGTGGTTGCATTACATTGGGGATCAAGATCAACCAGCAGTGTCTGCATACCCGCCTTGGCAAGTCCGGCTGCTACGTTGGAAGCAGTCGTTGTCTTCCCGACACCACCCTTTTGATTTGCTACACACACAATCCGGCCCATCCGCGTATTCCTACAAATGATTTTGCAACGCACAACACGTGCTTTCGGTGTATCGGCACGAACCGGTGGGTTCGTCATCATCCGACTTCCGTGGGCGGTGTTTCACGTGAAACCGACGAACTTTGCGCAGACTACGAGTCTTACCTGTTTCACGTGAAACGACCTGCCTTAACGAAACGACTCGTGGCGTAATGGGTAAGCCAGAGAACCAGAAATAGAGTGAATGAATGACGGGTTCACGCTTTTAGAGAGCTGGAAGTTCGTGGAGCCGGTGGCTGATTTTCGTCATTACAGCCAGAGTCATGATCTGGCACCTGCCTCCAGGCACGTAAGGCAGGCAGAGTGTCTGCCGTCTTTCATCATCGCTTTCACCACATTAGCCCTGAATCGCATATGGCATTCAGGCTTTGAATTCGAAAGCTCTGGTACGAAACCATCCTCTGCCAGCAGTCTTTGTTCTTCGTAGGATCAGAGCAGCCTCCAAGACGTGTTGCTGAGTCATAGAGGTAGCCACTTCTGGATGATGCTCGTATTGAATTGAATTGCCAGAGGTGATTGAACTCTTTGGTTTTGCTGTCCACCAGAGGCCCTGCTTGACTGTCATATTTCTCTGCCGTGGTGTGGTGCCCTTTTTCGGTGACCTTAGGTTTGGCTTCAATGTGATTACCAAGCACTGCTTTGGCGGGGCGTGTTCCCTCTGGCCAAACGTCCAGAACAGTTTTTGTACTATTCGCAACGACACTCGAAAGTGTGTCGTTGAGCAGTCATTCTGTCCTGTATATCAATGCAGACGAATGGTGTTTCACATGAAACACAATATCGGAGAGCGAACCAGGAAAAGAAAAAGGCTGCAGAATGTCAGAACACTCTGCAGCCCTCTCTGATACTGTTTTCAAGGGTTTTTAATAGCGGTAATAGTCCGGTTTAAATGGACCATCCACTGAAACGTTGATGTAGTCGGCTTGTTCACTGGTAAGCCGAGTCAGTTTGACGCCGAGCTTTTCCAGATGAAGGCGGGCAACTTCCTCATCCAACTTCTTGGGTATCATATGGACGTCAACAGAGTAGTGATCTGTCTCACGATTGGACCAGAGTTCCATCTGTGCAAGCACTTGGTTTGTGAAGGATGTGCTCATCACAAAACTTGGGTGGCCAGTCGCACAGCCTAGATTTACGAGGCGTCCCTTAGCCAGAATAATGACACTTCGGCCGTTCTCGTTAAACGTATAGCGATCAACTGCACCGATGTCGGCGGCTTTGATTTCATCCTTTGAAACCTTGCCATCGGCAACTTGCTGCTCAAGCCATGCGACATCTATTTCAGTGTCAAAATGACCAATATTGCAGAGAATCGCATCGTTTGGCATCTGCCCGATGTGCTCACCGAGAATGATATCCTTGTTGCCGGTGGTGGTGACAAATAGATTTCCTTCTTTGCAGGCATCTTCCATCGTAACGACTTCAAAGCCTTCCATGGCAGCTTGCAGTGCATTGATCGGATCGATCTCAGTCACGATGACGCGGCATCCATAACTCTTGAGACTCGCAGCACATCCTTTGCCAACATCACCATATCCACAGACAACGGCGACTTTGCCAGCAAGCATAATGTCCGTTGCCCGTTTGACACCGTCCGCCAAAGACTCGCGGCAGCCATAGAGGTTATCAAACTTACTCTTTGTAGCACTGTCATTGACGTTAATTGCTGGGACTTGAAGAGCACCAGTCTTGTTCAGCACATCGAGGCGATGAATTCCAGCAGTTGTTTCCTCGCTGACACCATAGATGTTTGTAAGAAGTTCAGGAAATTGCTCGTGGACCATGGCAGTAAGGTCACCACCATCATCGAGAATCATGTTCAGTGGCTTCCCTGAAGGAAACATGAGGGTCTGCTCGATACACCACTCAAATTCTTCGTCAGACTCACCCTTCCAGGCGTAGACGGGTATTCCTACAGCGGCTATCGCGGCAGCAGCATGATCCTGCGTGCTGAAGATGTTGCAACTGCTCCACGTGACCTCTGCACCTAATTCAACAAGAGTCTCAATAAGCACAGCAGTTTGAATTGTCATGTGAAGACATCCAGCAATTCGGGCGCCAGCGAGTGGCTTTGAATCACCGTACTTTTCGCGGAGAGCCATGAGCCCAGGCATCTCATTTTCAGCGAGTGTGATCTCTTTACGACCCCATTCGGCCAGAGACATATCAGCAACTTTGTAAGGCAGGCGAGTATCAACTTGAGCCACAGGAACCTCCTCGGGCGTATTTAGACGGAATGGCAGGTAACAGATCTGCACTGTATTTCACTCTTGTAACCGCACAAATTGTAACGCTTTAACGCACTGCGCACAGGTCGAATCTCTACATGACCTGTGAGAGTGGGCGAAACAGCAAATAAGCGGGTTTAGGAGAAACGACGATTAACGGGACTGTAAGGAGTTCCGTGCTTAGTCCTCGGTCTGCTCAGAGAATGCACGTTTGGCCGCATCAACGAATCGTCTGACTAAATTCGAATCCTTCCTCCCTGGTGATGATTCGACACCACTGGCGGTGTCGACGGCGACGGCGTGTGTCGTCTGTATCGCAGCCGTGACGTTGTCAGGTGTGAGTCCGCCAGCAAGTGTTATCGGGACTGGAAGAATCGGTACATCTGCAACGGCCTCCCAATCGACGGTCTGTCCGGTTCCACCAAGTTCACCGGCATTGACGCCACGTGAAACACCGGCATCAAGTAACGCCATCGCCGGAGGGCAACCACACGCAGCAGCTGCATCAATCCACTGACGAGCCGTTGCGAGTCGGTCTGGGTCAATCGATGGTTTCTCAAGCCGTACCACCCGAATGACTGGGTATGGTTTCAATTCATCACAGCGCCATGGAGGATCGCTTTTCTCTGGTGGGCCATCAAAGAGACCATGGAGTTGTATCGCATCCAGACCAATCTGTTTTGCAAATGAAAGCATTTCACTTGAAGGCCGTCCTACGAAAACTCCAATCCGAACAATCCCCTCGGGTAGGTTCTGGGAAATTTCAGTCGCTCGCTCGAGGTCGAGGCACCGCGGGGAACCCGTAATGAAATTTAAACCAATAGCATCAGCTCCTGAAGCAGCAATCATCATGGCGTCTTCTACAGAGGTAACCCCGCATATTTTGACTTGAAACATAAAATTCCTCGTATTCATCAACAGCATTGCAGTGCAGATGAACTGCAATGATCCGCAGATTCCGCGTGGGTCTCCTCAGCCGAGTCGATTCACCCAACCGGAAAAGTCTATGCGTTGAGGCAACGGTACAGGAAGACACCGGATTCGGCCGACAATACTTCAGTGCAATCAGGCCCGTTGTGCTCTCGATAGTTCTTCGCCTTATTCGAACGTGTCGAGCCCATCCTCGCAACTATAGATATATGTCATCACCGAAAAGTTTTTATCGCCTGGCCAGTCGTCCCTTTATGGCTGTTCCTCGCGTGGGTTCCTTTCATCCTTCTCCTGATGCCACCAAGGCGATTGATGGATTACTTCGCGTTGTGAAACGGGCTGAAGGTATTGGCCTTCTTGTCGGCCCAGCAGGGTGCGGGAAATCGCTTCTTTTGTCGTGTCTCCTTGAACGACTTGAGGGTGACTATGCCGTGGCAATTCTTTCTGGAGCTCGTATCTGTACTCGACGCGGATTATGGCAGTCAATTTTGTCAGATCTCGATGAAGCCTACCGTGGCCTTGATGAAGAAGAACTACGGATTGGACTTGTCGACCGCATTCGTGGGCTTGCTGCAACAGGTTCGGGTCTGGTTGTACTCGTAGATGAATCACACACACTTCCACGTAGACTTTTGGAAGAGTTGCGATTACTCACTGGCGTTGTGACCGCCTACCCTGCAGTCCACCTCGTGCTTGCCGGTACAATTCGCCTCGAGGAAATACTAGGAGAGTCTGATTTAGAGGGAATTGCACAGCGAATAGCGGTTCGTGGGTACTTGGAAGCACTCGACTATGAAGAAACATGTCGATACGTTCGCACACAGATGTACTGCGCTGGACTCGATTGGGATACGAAGTTTGAGCCAGAGTGTGACGCGGTGGTATTTTCACTTACAGAGGGTGTTCCACGACTCATCAATCAACTCTGCGATCAGGCCATGCGATTAGCCGAGCAGAGGAACGCAGGCGAAGTTGGCAAACATGACCTCGCATCGGCATGGGAGGAAATTCAATGTCTTCCGGCGCCAGCGTCATTGCGAAGTGAAATCTCAAGTCCAAGTACAATTTCTGACGCTGATGAGTTGCAGGAGTCTGGTCCATCCTTGGTTGCTGAAACAGATTATGCTGAAGAAGACATAGTTGAGGAAAGCTGCTTTGGGAATGACACAGAGTCAGCGGTCATTGAGTTCGGAGCGCTAGAGGAAGAAAGCCAGACGGATGACCAGCAAATAGAAAGAGATACAACAAAAGGGAGTACGTCACTGTCTTTTATGGAGGGGTCTTCTGTGGAGAGTCACAATCCCCAGGGAGAAACCGAAAAACAGCAACTGGAAGAAGACGAACCGTCTTCTATCGGCTTTGAAGAATCGCAGCGAGCTACGGAATTTGCCGTCGAAGCGTTGATCAAAGAGGCACAGCAGGGGCTTGAAAAGTATTCCTGTATGAATGATGAGCCACAGCAGTCATCCCCTTTTCAACAGGACGATTTGTGCCTTGGCTCTGATGTAGAACTCGTATTTGATCCTCCATTTGATTCAGATGATCAAGCGAAGCGTCCAGACCCTTTTGCAGAATGTTTTGCTGAAGAAGAAGAGGTTGTTGAGCGTTTTGTTATGGAGGGCCCGGATGATTTCCATCGCCGCCTGCATGTTGCCAGTCGAGAGGGACATTCTATTAATCGACGGCTTTCAGGATTGTCTACGAGCGAACCCCTCGAAAAGGAACAGAAAAACGCCGCGACAAAAGTGAGAGAGACATCGCCGTCGGTTTCTCTTGAAACGACTCAACACGTTGAGGCACAACATGTTGAAGCTGAATTAGATGACTCAGATATGGTCGTTATTGAGGAGGATCGGTATCCCGATCCTAATAGTACGCATTCAACCGTTGCTGCCGTACGACTTGGCGACTACTCTCGGCTTTTTGCACGCCTCCGCCGAGGCGGAAAAATGGGGTCGTCGAGTGAGTAAGGATCAGGCATCAAAACGTACGGCTTGATATAGACGGTGAATGTCGGCTCTTGATTGAAGCCGGCTTTATGGGCTGCTTGTCAGGATATGCTCTGTCTTCGTCCACAGGGCCATTGTTTCTCGTGAGTCACACAGGTTGCTGGCACTCGACGTAACATCTTGAATACAACGACAGTGATCATCCTGCCGAATTGCTGCTCCTGTTCTCCGATGAGCGTGGCTCCGGCACGATCTTTTGTTGCCTGTGTTGATGCTCATGCGTTAATAAAGGAGACGTTCATGAAGACTCAGAAACCATGCATTGGTATCCTCACTAGTGGTGGTGATTGTCCAGGGCTGAATGCGGTCATACGAGCAACTGTCCTGTCTTCTGAAAGGCTGGGATATTCATGCATTGGTTTTTTGCGTGGATATGAAGGGCTTGTAGATCCAGTTGAATACATGCCGCTTACTCCGGCGAATACTAGTGGCATTCTGACTCAGGGTTGAACGATTCTTGGCTCAACAAATCGTGGACGATTTTCAGCAACTACTGGTAAAGATAACCGTCTAGCCATTGACCCAGATTTGCTGACTGGTGTTGCCCAGACGGTTCGTCAACTCGGCGTTTGCGGCTTGATCTGTATTGGAGGAGATGGCTCACTTGCAATTGCAGATCAGTTTCATCAATTCGGTATTCCGGTAGTTGGGGTTCCGAAAACAATCGATAACGACCTGGGAGCTACTGCATTTACATTTGGTTTTGATTCTGCTGTATCAGCGGCAACGGATGCCTTAGACAGGTTGCGAACAACTGCTGCGAGTCACGAACGCATTATGGTGCTTGAGGTGATGGGTCGTCATGCCGGGTGGATCGCCTTGCATGCCGGGCTTGCTGGGGGAGCCGATGTTATTTTACTGCCTGAGATTTCATGGAACTTTGAGAGTGTCTGTCGAAAAATCTTGGATCGTGAATCAGTAGGTCGGCGGGACACGTTACTCGTTGTTGCTGAGGGGGCGATATTGCCGACCGGTGATATGGTTTGTATGGCATCAACAAAAGTGAATGAACAGGTAAAGCTTGGTGGAATCGGTCAGGTTGTTGCAGGGGAAATTGCACAACGATTAGACAGGCAGACACGCACCGTTGTTCTCGGACATCTTCAGCGTGGTGGAAGCCCAACTACGTTCGACAGAGTTCTTGCGACAGAGTTCGGTGTTTTGGCCGTACAACTGGTTCATGAAGGGCGGTTTGGCGAGATGGTATGCTACCGGCCGCCGGAAATTGAGAGTGTGCCTATCGCCTCGGCGATTAAACTACTTTCTCGAGTCGACCCGAACGGGTCGGCCGTACGAACTGGTCGTGGTCTGGGAATAAGTTTTGGGGACACCCGCTGACGTGCAGCACGAGTTCCACTGAAAAATTGGTCGAGGAGCAGAACATGGCAGAGAATGATAAGGCGGCAGGGCGAGTTGCAAGTGTGATGCAGGAGCATCGCTCGTTTCCGCCGTCAAAAGAATTTTCAAGCCGATCTCGTATTGGATCGATGGAAGCGTACCAAGCCCTCTATGAGCAGGCTGCAAATGACCCTAACGGTTTCTGGGCAGAGCGGGCTCAATCATTACCATGGATGAAACCATACGACGAAGTTTTACGATGGGCTGCTCCACACGCAGAGTGGTTTGTGGGTGGGCAGACAAATGCTTCAGCAGCATGTATCGATCAGCACGTTGAAGCTGGGCTAGGTGACAAGACTGCGATTGTATGGGTTGGCGAACCCACTGGTGAACGACGAACACTCTCGTTTCGTGAACTCAAGGAAGAAGTAAGCAAAGCCGCTTCAGGATTATCACGCTTAGGTGTGAAACAAGGTGATGTTGTTTCTATTTACATGCCAATGACACCGGAACTTGTCATTGCAATGTTGGCATGCGCGAGAATCGGTGCAGTGCACTCGGTCATTTTTGGTGGTTTTTCAAGCGAAGCGATTGCAGACCGAAATAACGATGCTCAAGCTGTTGCTGTCATAACTTCTGATGGTGGATGGCGTCGAGGAAGTGCTTTGCCACTGAAGGCAAACGTTGACGAAGCTGTCAAGAAATCACCCACTGTGAAACATGTTGTTGTTCTTAAACGCACTGGACAAGAAGTCGCAATGGTCGATGGGCGGGACGTGTGGTGGCATGACATGATTGCGAATGAATCGGGAGACTTTGCACCAGTCCCAATGGATTCAGAGTCGCCACTTTTTATTCTGTATACGAGCGGATCAACCGGAAAGCCAAAAGGAATTAAGCACACAACGGCCGGTTATCTGCTGTGGGCGAAAACAACGGCGGAGTGGGTTTTTGATCTACGGGACGATGATTTGTTCTGGTGCACAGCTGATTGTGGCTGGATTACGGGGCACAGTTATGTCACCTATGGCCCGTTAGCGGCTGGCGTCGGAATCCTCATTTATGAAGGGGCACCAGACGCTCCTCACCAAGGCCGCTTCTGGGAGATTATCGAAGAGGAAAAGCCAACTATTTTTTACACAGCCCCAACTGCTATTCGGGCATTTATGAAATGGGGCCCCGAACATATTGACGGCAAAGATCTCTCGAGCCTTCGGTTACTTGGCACTGTTGGAGAAGGTATTAATCCCGAAGCATGGATGTGGTACCACGAGACAATAGGGGCTGAACGCTGCCCCATTGTCGATACATGGTGGCAGACAGAGACTGGCGGAATCATGATGAGCCCGCTTCCCGGTTGCATCCCTACGAAGCCGGGTAGTTGCACGCTGCCGTTGCCAGGTGTTTGTCCAGAAATTGTTGATGCTTCAGGTGAACCAGTTGAACCAGGTGAAGGTGGCTGGCTTGTTATGACAAAGCCTTGGCCAGGAATGCTCCGTGGTATCTGGGGTGATGAAGAACGCTTTGTGGAAACCTATTGGGAACGGGTTCCAGGAAAGTATCTTGCCGGTGATAACGCAAGGAAGGATGAAGACGGCTACTACTGGATTATGGGTCGGATTGATGATGTGCTTAATGTTGCCGGCCATCGACTCTCGACAATTGAGATTGAAAGTGCGTTGGTAAGCCATCCATCTGTTGCAGAGGCAGCAGCAGTTGGTCGTCCGCATGAGGTCAAAGGTGAGGCCATTTCGGTCTTCGTCACGCTGAAGTCTGGCGAGCCGGATGAAGCATTGAAGAAAGAGTTGCGGCAGCATGTTCGTCAGCAAATAGGTGCGATCGCCTCACCGGACGATGTTCACTTTACGGCAGCCCTTCCAAAGACACGCAGTGGTAAAATCATGCGACGTCTTCTTCGCGATATAGCTGCTGGTCGCGAAACAGTCGGTGATACGACAACCCTCGAAGACTATACGGTCTTAGCGAATATCCGTAGTAGTGATGAGTAAAAGCCTTTCACGTCTTCTTTGTTCTTGGTTTATGCACGAATGTTCCTCATTGATATAAACCGTGGGCTGTGCAGCGAAAACGTCCTATAATTCAAGGACGTAAGACGTTTTGTTCAACGGACATATTCTGTGAGTGGACACAATAGTTGTGTGAAGAGCATTCCCTGCCCATTTGATTTGACAGCATGAAAAATAGGATAAGCATTCCACTACCACCCTCGATGTGGATTTCACTGATTGCCATACTCTGCGTTGTTGGCGGGTGTCTTTCTGTTCAGGCGGAAACAGAAGTCAGTGCGAAACAGAAGAACGTTCCCGCACACCTTGAGAGTTTTCTGCAGGTGAGCTGCATTGATTGTCATGATGGTCCTGAGGGAGAGGCTGGCTTTGATCTACGCAGAGTTCTGTCGAATGGAATTAACCTTCAAGACACAAAACTTGATCCACCGTGGGTAAAAATCATTGATCGAGTTGCGGCAGGTGAAATGCCACCACGTGAAGCAGAGCAACCGAACGTAAAAGATCGCACTGAGTTTGTGTCACAAACAAGTCAGTGGTTGCAAAAACATCAGAAGCAGCGGGATCGTACCTACGGTCGCGTGCGTGCTCGTCGATTGACACGCATACAAGTCGAGCGATCATTGCATGAAATATTAGGAATTGATATTCCGCTAGCCGAGAAATTGCCGGAAGAGGGTCGCCCTCGTGGGTTTACCACAGTTGCTGAATATCAGACTATGTCTCATCATTATCTTGCCCGACATCTTGCAGTGGTTGATGATGCACTTGACGAAGCTTTTCATCGAGCACTGAATCCAGCTGAAGCATGTCATAGAGACCTTGAGCCACGAGCGATCGCTCGCTCAAATCCAAGAAGGCGTTGCCGTGAGCCTGAAATGCGGAAGGGGCAAGCTGTTGTCTGGTCTTCAACAATGGCTTACTACGGGCGAATTCCAGCTACGACTGCACCCGCTGATGGTTGGTATCAATTTCGGGTTTCATGCTCTGGAATCAATGTGCCTCAAACAGAGGGAATCTGGACAGCAATTCACTCGGGGCCGTGTATCTCTACAGCGCCCATACTTACTGCAGTCAAAGCGTTTGAGGTCGGTGATGCACCAACAACTGTGGAACTAGAGACCTGGTTGCCGAAAGGGCATATGCTCGAAATCAGGCCTCAAGATAGCACCATCAAGAGAGCCCGTTTTCGTGGCGGTCAGGTTGGCGTTGGTGAAGGGGAGCCACAAAAAGTACCAGGCATTGGTATCGATAGAATGAGCATGAGGCAGGTCTATCGGTATACGGTGAAGGACGTGCAGCAGAGGTTATTCGGCTCGGTAGAGCTCAAAGAAAAGTCTCACAATCAGTTTGAACCTGTAACGAAGAAACCTCGGAAAGTACTTGCTGAGCTGATTCATTCGTTTGCTCAGCGAGCCTTTCGTCGCAACGTAGAAAAAAAAGTCGTTGTAAATGCAGTAAGCCTTGCATCGAACATGCTTGCTGAAGGTCGATCTTTTGTTGAGTCGCTGCGAGCAGGGTATCGCACAATTCTTTGTAGTCCAGAATTTTTATATCTCAAAGAGAGCCCTGGGCGACTTAATGACTATGAGATCGCCAGTCGTCTGAGCTACTTCCTGACTGGATGTCCGCCTGATGATACGCTTCAAACACTTGCTCAAACAAAACAGTTGAGTGATGTAGATGTACGTCGGCATCAAGTGGATCGTTTGCTAGGTGTAGGTGATAAACGTGAAACATCTCACGTGGGAAGAGACAGCCTCGCCAGACAGTTTGTCAAAGACTTTTCAGCGGAATGGCTCGACCTTGATCAACTGGATTTTACTCAGCCGGACCGAAAACTATATCGGAACTACGATCCCATTGTTCGAATGGCGATGCTTGATGAAACACATGAGTTTCTTGTTGACATGGTGTTGGAAGATCGTCCAGTTAAAAATCTTGTAGCAGCCGACTATACCTATTTGAATAGCCGACTCTGCCGATACTACAAGCTTGAGCAAGACGTCAGTCAAGGAATACAAAAGGTCGATGTCTCAGAAGTTTCTCATCGGGGTGGTTTGCTGACGCAGGGGGCAATTCTCAAAGTAACCGCGAATGGTAGTGCGACGTCACCCGTTGTTCGAGGTGCGTGGGTAGCCGAGCGAATCTTAGGCATGAAGATTCCACCACCACCAGATGGTGTGCCTGCGATTGAGCCCGACATTCGCGGAGCGACAACAATACGAGAGCAGCTTGTGAAGCATCGGGCTGATGAGTCATGTGCAAGTTGTCATCGCCAGATGGACCCCTTTGGCTTCGCGCTTGAGTCATTTGATCCGGCTGGACAATGGAGAAGCCATTATTTTGCAGTAACCAAAGGGAGAACGAAACTTGGTGCAGAGGTTGAGGCCAGTGGTCAGTTGCCAGACGGACAATATTTTGCAGACATCGATGAACTCAAACGAGTTCTCGCCTCACAGCCTGAAAAGATCGCTCGAGGACTGGCATCACATCTCATTGTGTACGGAACAGGTGGCGAACTGTCTTTTTCAGACCGCCAGGCAATCGACCAGATTGTTACAACCGCTCAGGAAACCAAGTACGGATTTCGATCACTCCTCAAATCTGTCGTCACGAGCCCACTTTTTGTTGAAAAATAGGGGTATAGGTCGTTTTGAGTAGTGAATGGCATAACATGTCATAAGAAGACGACATGGTGAAATACCTAGTGTTCAGGTGAAAAAATCGTGTGTCCCCAAACCAATGGTTAGAACAGAATTCAGTAGGAGAATGAAAGTGACATTGCGGGCACATTTTGATTTTCAGCAGCGACTTGATCGACGCACGCTGCTCAAGGGCGCGGGTGTTTCGATGGCGATGCCATGGCTCTCGGCAATGGATTCGACGTTTGGTGCCTCAACAAAACAGGTGCCGAAGCGGTTCGTCGCAATGACTCTTGGTCTGGGCCTGCTCGCAGATAATTTGAATCCAACCCAAACAGGTCGCGAGTACCAGCCATCTGCGTATCTCAAAGATTTTCACGATTTGAAAAATGATTTTACAGTTATTTCAGGGACTTCCCATCCGGGTGTTGGAGGTGGGCATCGTGCAGAATCGAGCCTTTTGTCTGCTGCACCGATGTCAGCAGGAATACCTTCGGGTAACTCAATATCAGTTGATCAGTTGTTAGCAAAACATCTTGGCCACGAAACACGATTTCCTTCACTCGTTTTGGCATTGTCTGGGAGTAATAGCCCGTCATATACCGAGAACGGGGCAATGATTCCAGCAGAGTCGTCTCCTGCAAACCTTTTTACAAAACTGTTTATCGCGGATTCACCAGCTGACAGGCGTCACCAGAAGTATCGAGCTCGTGAAGGTCGCAGCATTATGGATGTTGTTGCAGACGACACACGTTCTCTGAAGAGACGCGTGGGTGTTGGTGACCGTGATCGACTTGATGCGTATTTCACAAGTGTTCGAGATCTTGAAAAAAGATTAGCGTCAAGTGAGGCATGGGTGCATAAGCCAAAGCCAAATGTGAAGGCCTCAAAGCCTTTGGATATTGCCAACCCAAATGACTTTATTGCTCGCCAGCGGCTCATGAGTGACATGATTCGTTTAGCACTCGCAACGGATTCGTCACGATATGTTGTGTGCCACTTTGGTAGTGGATCAGGTGTTGTTCCACTCGACGGCGTCGAAGAGGGGTATCACACACTGAGTCATCACGGACTTGATGAAGAGAAACTTTCTCAACTGGCAATCGTTGAAAAAGCAATTGTTGATTCGTGGGGAGATTTTCTGCGGTCACTCAAAGATGTTGATGAGCGAGGTGAAAGTGTTCTTGATACAACGAGTGTTCTTTTGACAAGCAATCTGGGGAATGCCTCAAGTCATTCGAACAGGAACATGCCTGTGCTTTTTGCAGGTGGTGGTTTTCGACATGGGCACCATCTTGCGTTTGATCAGAAAAAGAACCACCCGCTTCCGAATCTGTATCTTTCAGTCTTGCAGCAGACCGGTCTTTCGACAGAACAATTTGCTACCTCAACTGGAACAATGCCTGGCCTGGAGCCAACGAGAACATAACTTGATTTTTGAACTTTTGTACTGGGAGTAAAAACAGTGTTCACACGAGTCACATATCCTGTCTTGAAGAATTCAAAGAAGTCTTTTCAGAAGGCGAATGGTTTTACATTGATTGAACTGCTCGTCGTGATTGCGATTATTGGAGTGCTCGTTGGTCTTTTATTACCCGCGGTTCAGCAGGCTCGCGAAGCCGGTCGACGTCTTTCATGTGCAAATAATCTGAAGCAGATGGGGCTTGCGGTTGCCCTTCACGCAGATGCGCAGAAGCATTTTCCAAGTGGTCGGGAAACGCGTGATCCGTACGATGTGTCATGGGCATTTCGACTACTCCCGTTTCTTGAGCAATCGCAAATATTCAATGCGAGGAATCCAGATGAAACAGTCCCATGTTGGGATAGTTCAAATGCAACTGCTTTTCGTTCACCCGTTGGTGCGTTTTACTGCCCAAGTCGACGGAGTCCCGCAGCTGACAGGAATTTTGACAACAACAACCAGCCGCCGGTTGGTCCCGAGGCGATTGGTGTTGCAGCAGGTGGTGATTATTC
>JADHSL010000009.1 GCA_016776925.1 Pirellulales bacterium
TTTCTGGGCTGGTGCCAGAGGGAGAGACCGAACTGTTTTCAGTGATCGTAGTGATTGGTTGTGCGGTTGGTTGTGCGGTTGGTTGTGCAGTTGGTTGTGCAGTTGGTTGTGCGGTTGGTTGTGCGGTTGGTTGTGCGGTTGGTTGTGCAGTTGGTTGTGCAGTTGGTTGTGCAGTTGGTTGTGCAGTTGGTTGTGCAGTTGGTTGTGTTCCGAGGTCTTGGGCCGAAACAGGTTCGTCTTTTGCAACCTTCTGGCTGGTGGAGCCTGTTCTTTCTTCAGCCGCGACATTTTCCTGTGACCAGACGCGAGCTGTCGTAGAACCAATTGCCATAATGACAACCAGAGGCAGGCAGAGTCCTGCAACGTGACGCGTACGATAGATTTTAAAATTGGGCGGATATTCCATCCAATTACGTGCGTTCCGAGCCATATGGTTTTCCTGAATCGAGAAGACCAAGACACTCACAAAAGCGTGTCTGAGCCGTCAACCGGACTTTGTTGCAAAGGAGATAACGAGGCTCCCCAACGTTCTGTAGCTTACCGATGTTAAGCTGTTTACGAAACTGGGGTGAGTGAGCCTCTAAAGACGGAAGAATTAGCTCGCAGCGTCAAGATATGGGTCCTGGCTCATTTGGATGTGCGACTCAGCTTTTTGTCTTTCCATGTATTCAAGAGCCCTCCGCTGCCGTCGATGTCGAGCCTCAACCCGTTGTTGAGCACGTTGAAAGAAAGCCAGAAGTCGTTCAGGATGACCACCGAGTTGTCGCTGGAGGCGGCGTCCTATTCTCTTGGCACGTTTTGGTCCATACCCCTCAATCAGGATGTCATCGTCAACAGCTAAGAACTGCCGCCATGTTCCGGGGTCGCCCTGACGGCCGCATCGCCCAACCAACTGTCGGTCAATTCGAGCGGAGTCGTGGAGTTCAGTGCAGATGACATGGAGTCCACCAAGTTCCTCAACACCATCTCCTAGCTTTATGTCAGTACCGCGTCCTGCCATATTCGTCGAAACGGTAATCTGGCCACGACCACCTGCTGCGGCAACGATCTCGGCTTCTGAAGCAACATTTCGCGCATTCAAAACAGTGTGGGGTAGGCCCTCGGATGTCAAGATTTTCGAAAGATCTTCTGATTTATCGATCGATCGTGTGCCAACCAGTATGGGCCTTCCTGTCACGTGAACCGCTTTAATATCATCGACGATCTCACGCAATTTTTCATCATAATTTTTACACACCTTTGGCTCGAGGCGTTGACGTACGGCAGGTCTGTTGGTTGGAACGATCGCAATTCCGACATCGTAGGTGCGACCAATTTCACTCGCGCTTGTCGCGATGGTTCCTGTCATGCCAGCCAGATTGGGCCATCGTGCAAAAAGATCTTGAATTGTTATTCGGGCTGCATGGCCACCTCGCCCAGTTTTTACTTCCAGCCCTTCTTTTGCCTCAACGGCCTGATGAAGCCCGTCTCGCCATGACCTACCCTCGGCAATACGACCAGTAAATTCATCGATGATAACGATCTCCTGGCCAGGCTCATCCTGTTTGTCTCGCACGACGTAATGTCGGTCACGAATAAAAGCAATTTTGGCCCGGAGAGCAAGTTCGACCGAGTCGTAGAGTTCAAGCATGCTCACAGAGTCGACGAATCGAGGCCGTTTTGATGCCCGCACGGCACTGCGACCGACGCCGAGAAGTTCAGCCGATCTTTTTTGAGGGTCATACTCATAGTGAACATCAGAAACCATGTCGCCTGCCAATTCACAAGCGAATTGAAACAGAGCTGCCTTCCGCTGTTCACGCTCTCCCATTTCCCCGTCAGGTGAGGAAATAATTAACGGTGTCCTCGCTTCATCAATCAAAACATTATCGGCTTCATCCACGAGGGCGAACCAGTACGGCCGTTGGAGAAGCTTCGATTCGCCGGAACGAGCTTCTCCCATGAGGGTGGCCCCAAGATTTACTCGGCCTTCCTTCAATTCTCGCTGCATCAGCCGGTCTTTCAGGAAGTCGAAGCCAAATTCTTTTGCAGTGCCATAGGTGACATCCGTTGCGTACGCTTTTCGACGAGCGTCAAAATCCATCTGAGACTCAACGATGCCCACGCTCAAACCAAGTGCTTTAAATATTGGTTCCATCCATTCGGCATCACGTTTCGCAAGATAATCATTTACTGTCGCAAGGTGAGTACCCCGTCCGGCGAGTGCATAAAGAACCAGTGGCAGTGTCGCGACAAGGGTTTTTCCTTCACCCGTCTGCATTTCTACAATCGAGCCGTTGACGAGTGCGATTCCAGCCAGAAGTTGCACGTCATAATGTCGCATGCCAAGAGTGCGGCGACCAGCTTCACGAGTTGCCGCAAAGGTTTCAATCAGCAAGTCATCAGTTGGTTCGCCCGCTCTCGCACGATAGGAGAGAGACCTTCCAAGTCGACGCAGTCTGGTGTCATCCAGAGCCTTCATGCTTTCTTCGAGGCTTTCAATGCGATCAACCATGGCGTAGGTCGATGCATTAATCGATGAACGGAGTCGCTGTGGAAGTATTGGTTGCCAGTTCCAGAACATCAGAAAACTTCAAGTTGAGTTTAAAAACCCCTGCCGCCTATATGGTACCAGAGCACGCAATGCCAACGGATGAGATTGGTGCTGCATACTGGTCTTTGAACTACCTTCGAGCCTCTGCCTTGCCAACAGCCCGAGAAAGACGTATGCCGCAGAGCCCTGGTTCTACACGTCTTGAGAGACAAAAGGATCAAGACTGAGATGAAAGCCGATTCAAAGGAACAGCAGTTGTGGGCTCAGACGACTAGTATCTGGGCATAGATGTTGGTGTTGCACGAGCTGGTGGAACGGCATTGGGGTCAGAGAAGGGCCACCAACTTCCATTTGTTGTCTGCTGTTGAGGTGCTTGCGGAGAGCCTTGGGGATATTGTCCCGTCCACGGTTGTGGCTGTCCTGCTGGGGGTTGCTGGTAGCCGGTTGGCGGAGGTGTCCCGTAACCTGGATTTGGATTGTATGTAGGAGGTGGTTGTTGCGTCGTGGTAGGTGGTGCCGTGGCTCCATTGGATGGGGCTATCGGTGGCTGTCCGGGGGTGCCGGCTGGTGGTTGGCTCTGCGACCAATTCCACGCTGAACCGGTTGCTGCCGGAGGCGGCTGCGTTCCTGGTGCTACTGGTTGCGTTGGGGCAGCAGGTGGCGGATAGCCTGTAGGCGGTGGTGTTGCGCCCTGCCACGTTGAAGCAGGGCCAGGCATTGGTGTTTGGGCGTAAGAAACTTGGGGTGCTCCAACTGGGCCATACGGACCTGGTTGGCCAATGGTACCAGTTGGCGGTGGCGGAACCATTGCGCCGTTATAGGTTGGTTGCGTTGGCGTTTGGCATCCAGCCAGCGAGAGCAAAAGTGCTGCACCCAACGCGACGGTTGCAAATGTAAGGTAGGCACGATGAACTGTTGAACCTCTCCGCTTTGCGTGTTGAGAGATCTCTTGTTCGGCCTGAGCAGTCATGGTGTTGTCCGTGCGCTGTCCGAGTGTTTTGTGATGTTTTTGCATGGCGGTTGAAAGCCCTTGGAGTGGCTAAGACCGAGCTAGCTTGGTTTGAAGCTAACTACTGGAAAATTTGTGTGCGACAGTGCTGTTTCAGGACAATACTATCTATGCTGTACGAAGCCATAGCAGTTCTGCAGGAAAGCTGTCGAATCATGCATCAGAAGCCGATGCTCGTGGTGTGCCTTTGAACAATAGAAGTAGCCAGAGTCCGTAGGGCCCCTAGCTTCCGACGAAATGCCAACAAAAATATCCAACCAGGACAAAGGCGTAGTTGATGAACTTCAGCAAGAGGCTCATCGTCTCGGGTTTTCACGGCTTGGCATCACGTCGGCAGAACCACCACCACGGCAAGATCGGTTTGCTCAATGGCTCGATCAGGGGTTTGCGGGTGTCATGGAGAACTGGTTGCGACGACATCTTCCCCTTCGCAGCAGCCCTGAGAGTCTGCTGCCCGGTACGCAAAGCGTGATCATGCTGGCTACCGATTACGAGGCGAAGACTGTTGCTTCAAGGGAAAGCCCCAATCACGGACAGATTGCTCGATACGCTGTCGGACGTGACTATCACGACGTCCTGAGGTCACGTCTGAATCACCTTGGCGGGTGGCTGGAACACGCGATACCGGGTTGCAAAACCCGAGGTGTTGTCGATTCTGCGCCGCTGGCAGAACGAGAGTTTGCTGCCCGTGCCGGTCTTGGCTGGTTTGGTAAGAACACCATGTTGATTGACCAAGGTGCAGGAAGCTATTTTTTCCTTTCGGGTCTCCTTGCAACGGTTGCACTTCCGACGCATCAGCCCATAGAGGTTGATCATTGTGGAACGTGTACCGCCTGTCTCGATATCTGTCCGACAGACGCTCTGCCTGAGCCTCGCGTTCTTGATGCAACTCGTTGCATTAGTGCCTTAACGATTGAAGATCGAGGGCCTGTTGAGGGCGGCCTCCGCTCACATTTCGGGAACTGGATATTCGGTTGTGATCTATGCCAGGAGGTGTGCCCGTGGAATCGGCATGCCCCTGGAACCGAAGATCCAGAACTCCAAGCTATAGAAAATGAAGAGATGCCGTCCCTCATTGAACTCTTACGTCTTGACCAGGCAGCTTTCCGGAAAAAGTTTCATGATTCGCCGATCCTTCGAGCCAAACGAGTTGGGTTGCTGCGGTCAGCTGCTATTGCACTGGGAAATCATCCATCAGCAAGCGGTGATGTACCGGCCGGCCTGGCGTCCTTGTGTGGTGTCCTTCAGGACAAGGAGCCTGTTATTCGTGGTGCGGCGGCATGGGCCCTCGGACAATGGCACTACCGTATGCCAGAGATCGCACCCACGATTGTTGACGCTTTAAAAGCTCGGCTTGCAGAGGAGTACGACGAAACCGTTCGTCAAGAAATTTTTTCAGTACTCAGTCACAAAGAGTGAGAGCGATACGTCAGTGTTGCCACCGAGCGTTCAAGATGCCGGGTTTGACTCCCAAGCTGATTGGCCGTTTCCTCTATGGTTTCATCGATATCTTCTGAAGGGTCTCTGCCAGGCCCGTCCTGGCTGTAGTATTTCAGTAAGACTGCCTGCCAGTCGTCTAAGTTTTTTGCAGCAATAAATGCATTTCTGACCGTGAGTGAATCTGGGTGAAGCTTGGCGTACTTGATCGCAAATTTTCTCATTGTTCGGCTGGCGAGTTGTTCGCCATGGAGCTCTACCGCGAGCCGGAAGTGTTCCGATAGAACATCTCGTTGTGACAGAATTCTTGGCGGCTGAAGGTCCTCTGCTGAATGCCCGTTGAGCAAGTTCTGTGTCTGCTCGAAGATCCAAGGGTTTCCGATCGCACCTCGGGCTATCGTCACGCCATCGACACCGGTGTGAGCAAGCATGGACACGCATGCCTGTGCAGAGAAAAGATCCCCGGATCCGAGCACGGTGCGGTCGCCTGCGTGACGCTTCACGGCAGCCAGAAAACCCCAGTTGCTTGGGCCGTTGTACCGCTGCATAACGCTTCGGCCATGCACAGTAATGGCAGAGATTCCGCGAGAAAATGCCCCATCGAAAATCGTAAAAAACTTGTCTTGGCTATCTTGTGAGTCGTCAATGCCGCGACGCATTTTCAGGGTGACTGGGAGGTTTGCCGGCACTGCTTCTCGAACGCGGGAAACAATTTCGAGGGCCGTGTCTGGTGTGCTGAGAAGGAAGCCGCCGCGGCAGCGTCCGAGGACTTTTTTGACAGGGCAGCCAAAGTTGATGTCGATACAGTCAAACCCTGCTTCAACAAGTCGACGTGCGGCTGGTGCGAAGTCGTCTGGGTTTGCGCCCATGAGTTGACCACCAACAGGATGCTCTTCATCAGCAATGGCAAGTCGGGCAAGGTTTCTATGGCTGGTGCCCACTCGTGCGAGAAACTGGTCAAGCATGACTTCACAGAGTGTGTACGAAGCTCCAAAGCGTCGAGCCATCACCCTCATTGGCAGATCGCTGTATCCTGAAAGTGCCGCCTGGACAATCTGGGAATCAAGGGACAAAGAACCGATCTGTAGTTTTTGTTGCCGGGGTCGATTTTCTGGTGGGCTAAGAAGCATGGATTTCATCTCAGAACAGGGCATAGATCAAACCAGCTTTGTCCTTGTTCGTGCATCCAGGCATTGCTGGCGGCAGGCCCCCAGTCCCCTGGCCGATAGCTTGGAATCGGAGGCGTGGTGTCGCTGCCCCAGGCACGTACGAACGGATCAATAATTCCCCAGGACTTTTCAACTTCATCAGAGCGAGCAAAGAGGCTGGCGTCTCCTGTCATACAGTCCAAAAGAAGTGGTTCGTAAGCCTCCGGGAGCCTTCCTGAGAATTCACGAGAGTAGCTGAATTCAAGGTCAGTGAGTCTCAGTCGCATGCCGTCTCCAGGCACTTTGGTGTGGAAGTGAAGTTGGATGCCCTCTGCCGGTTGAATCTGAATAACAAGACGATTGGCTTCTCGTTGTGCTTGGGAATTGTCAGCCGCAAAGAGTTCGAGTGGGGGCTGTCGAAAACCAATGACAATTTGTGTCGTTCGGCAACTCATTGCCTTTCCGCTTCGTAAATAGAAGGGAACTCCCTGCCATCTCCAGTTGTCTACTTCGAGCCGCACGGCACCGAAAGTTGCGGTATTACTTGCAGGACGCACGCCAGGCTCTTCAAGGTAGCCCGAATATTGTCCGCGAATGCTGGCATCAGCTACTTGTTCAAGCGTAAGAGGTCGAATCGCATCGAGTACTTTTACTTTTTCATTACGGACGGCATCGGCGTTGAAATGTACCGGTGCTTCCATGGCAGTGACCATCAGCAATTGCAGGAGATGGTTTTGGAACATGTCACGGAGTACGCCGGCTGAGTCGTAGTAACCGCCTCGTCGGCCAACAGGTACTTCTTCTGCGACTGTAATCTGAACATGATCGATATAGCGGCGGTTCCAGATGGGCTCAAAGATTGTGTTTGCAAACCGCAGCGCAAGAATGTTTTGGACAGATTCTTTTCCGAGATAGTGATCGATACGATAGACCTGTGATTCATCAAACACAGTGTGGATGTAATTGTTCAATGCCTTGGCAGTAGCCAGGTCAGTCCCGAATGGTTTTTCAATAACGATGCGACGAGCACCATGATCCTCCGAGGCCATATTGAGGTTGCCGATCGCTGCAACCGCAGGGGTGTAGAAACGCGGTGCTGTAGCAAGATAGTAGACCCGTGGGGTCGGGTTGCCTTCTTCGAGTGAGGAAAGCCTCTGCTGGAGTTTTTCAAAGTCTTCCGTGCTCTCAATATCACCAGGTTGATAATGAATAATTGGTTCAAAGACACTCCATGCCTCTGGTGAAAATGGTTCCCCGCCAGCATGTTTTTCTGTCGACTCGCGAAGACTTGCTCTCCACTCGCTATCAGACATTTTTGTCCGCGAAAAGCCGATGATTTTTGTTTCGTCTGGCAAAAGCCCAGCCCGCATGAGGTTGTAAAGAGCGGGTACCAATTTGCGACTTGTGAGGTCACCAGATGCGCCGAAGATAACAAAGGTGTGCGGCATCAGTCTGTGTTCTGGAAGGGTGCGGAGGGGAGGGCTTTAATTGGTGCAAGTAGTGTATTTGATTGAGAGAGCTTTCACTGAATGCTTTGCCGAGTTTCTCAGCCAAAGCTGTTTTCCTCTAGATACGCATCCCAGTAAAGCCACCGTCTACGTAGATGCTCGTGCCGGTAATAAAACTGCCCGCATTCTTGCTGCAAAGCAGGATGGCAGCACCGATGAGTTCGTCAGGATTGCCAAAGCGATCCATCGGTGTTTGGCCCATGATCTGTGAAATTCTTTCAGGGGAAAGAATTTTTCTGTTCTGTTCAGCTGGGAAAAAGCCAGGGCATAAGACATTCACTCGGACGTCTTTCGTGGCAAACTCTCGCGCTACATTTTGCGTGTAATTTACGACCGCAGCTTTTGAGGCCGAATACGCAAAGACCTTTGAGAGCGGTTTGTCGGCCGAAACGCTACCTATATTAAGGATTGCCCCGCCTCCAGTTGTGGCCATATGGCTGCCGAAAATCTGACAGCCAATGTGTGTGCTTTTAAGATTTGTGTTCAGGACGCGATCCCAGTCATCATCAGGAATTTCTGCGTAGGGAATGGACGAATTGACTCCGGCACAGTTCACCAGAATGTCGGCACGGCCGCAGGTGTCGAGGGTTGTTGATAGGAGACTCTCAATACTTTTCCTTTCAACGGCATCTACAGCGATAAAGCAAGCATCTCCCCCGGCTTCACGAATAGCAGCAACTCGAGCTTCACCACGTTCCGCATTGCGGCCAGCAACAACAACATTCGCACCAGCCGCTGCGAGCCCATCGGCCAGGGCGCCGCCAAGCACACCAGTGCCACCAACAACAATCGCTGTCTGGCCGGAAAGCCCAAAGAGTCTGTCAAGATAGTCGTGTTTCATTATTTATTTCTGGTAAGAGAATGTGTTGGCAGGAATTACGTTACCGGTCTGCGGAGTTCAAGCCATTCACTGTGGAACGAGCCTTCCTTGTCCGTTCGCTCATACGTGTGCGCGCCGAAGTAATCTCGCTGTGCCTGAAGGAGATTTGCCGGCAAGTGAGAACTTCGATACCCATCGTAGTATGCCAGCGCTGTCATCAAAGCTGGTGTAGGTATGCCATGTGCTGCTGCCGTCGCAACAACCGTGCGCCACGCGGTCTGGCTTTCTGTAAGAGCAGCCGAGAAGTAGGGGGCAAGCATGAGGTTTTCAAGTGTTGCATTCTCGCCATAGGCTGCAGCTATCCGGTCCAGAAATTGCGCACGGATAATACATCCGCCTCGCCAAAGCATGGCAATTGACTTGTAGTCAAGTTCCCAGTCGTGTTCTTGTGCTGCAGCTGCAAGTTGTGCAAATCCTTGCGCGTAGCTCGCTATTTTTGATGCATAGAGGGCGTGACGAACCTGTTCAATAAACACATCAGGATCCTCGAGTGCAGGTTGTTTTGGTCCACTTAGAATACTGCTGGCACGGACCCGAGCATCTTTTTCGGCAGAGAGGCAGCGTGCATAGACAGCTTCGGTAACAAGCGTGCTTGGGACCCCAAGGTCCAATGCGAGTTGACTCATCCACTTTCCCGTGCCCTTTGCGCCAGCTCGATCAAGGATGTGATCGACGAGAAAGCTTCCCGATTTGCCATCAGGGTCATGTGCGGTGAAGATATCGCGTGTTATTTCGATGAGATAGCTATCAAGCTCACTTCGATTCCACTGGTCAAAGACGTGTGCTAACGCCTCGTTGTCGAGTCCCGCGGCATGTTTGAGGAGCCAATAAGCTTCGCAGATCAGTTGCATGTCGCCGTATTCGATGCCGTTGTGGACCATTTTTACATAATGCCCGGCGCCTCGTGGACCAACCCACTCACAGCAGGGCACATCATCGTTTGGTCCAACATGGGCTGAAATTGATTGAAAAATCGGTTTGATCAGTGGCCATGCCGCTGCTGAGCCACCAGGCATGAGACTCGGGCCTTTGAGCGCACCTTCCTCACCACCGGAAACACCAGTGCCGACGTAAAGAAGACCGGCTCCTTCGACTTGTTTGGTTCTCCGCTCAGTATCGCTGTATTGGGTGTTTCCCCCATCAATGATGACATCACCGGAATCCAGCAGAGGGATGAGCGTCTCGATAATGTGATCAACCGCAGGTCCAGCTTTCACCATCAGCATGATCTTTCGAGGTCGCTTCAGAGCGGCAACAAGATCTTCAAGTGAGTGACAGCCAACAACCTGCTCCTGGTTGCCGCGTCCTGCAATAAAAGCATCAGTAACGCTCGGTGTTCTGTTGTAGACAGCAATACGAAACCCTCGGCTCGCAATATTCAGAGCGAGATTTTCCCCCATTACAGCCAGGCCGATCAGGCCTATGTCGCACGTTGCTTCGGTCATGGAACTTTCCAGCAGAATAAGAACAGGCACAAGACGAAAGAAAGTTCTCGTCTTGTTGAAAGAAAACGGTCAGTCTTCGTTTCCTGCAGATCATAGCGAGAAATAGGCGATCAAACCACTCCCACTGGTCAATGTTCGGGGAAAACATCATCAAGAACTTGCGTGGGGCTGCCGATAACCAAAGCCAAGGGTGTGGATGACCGACACATTCGTTTTCATGTGAATCACTAGCGTCGAACGAACGATCAGTTTTTCTGGCAGCCTTGACCTAATCGTCACTATTGCAATAGCTTTTCACAATAAGGCGCCGTAGCCAAGTGGCTAAGGCAGCGGATTGCAAATCCGCCATCGTCGGTTCGACTCCGACCGGCGCCTCTTTTTCTTTTCTGCAGAAATGTGTTTTCCCGGTGGGGTCGTCCACGAGGGGTGGGGAAATGGTTGCATCTCATTCTGGTGATTCAAAGGTGACAAAGCGCACCGTTATGATTGTTGAGGCTGCTGGTAAAAGCCAGGAGTCTCTCCAGAAATTTTTCATGGACCGGGGGTATCGAGCGTTCATTACTCAGGATCCCGAGCGGGCATTGATGCGATTCAAGACATGGCCTCGACCAGATCTGCTTCTTGTAAGTGCGCAGATAATGCAAGAGCCTGTAATGAAGCTCTTCAATTCATTTTCGAAGGACCGTTATCTCGCGCGTGTCCCCGTTTTGATGATTGGAAGTAGACAGCGAAAACAGTTTTTTATTGATAATGCAAAGACAGACGAACTGCGAAAAGTACTTTTGATCCCCTTTAAGGCGGACACGCTCCTGTCCCTTGTCGAGTCTTTGATTGATCAGTCGAAATCTGACGAATGACTTCGGAACTGAGTAGCTGAACTTCAGGCACTGCGATTCCAGTCGCCATCAAAGATGGTTGTAGGACCCTTGCTGAGCAGGGGAGGGGATTGCCTTCTGAGGGTGGAGACGGAGATAAGCGATCGCCTGCTTTATGTCGGCAAGTAAAAGATCAGCCATCTCACGGTTGAAACCACGTTTTACGAGAATGCGCTGGAATGCTTTGTGAGCGAGTTCGCCCGTAAATGGGTAGGCGGGAACTTGCCATCCGCGCATTCGAAGTCGGTCTGCTAAATCGTACAGCGTAAAGCCATGGTCAGACCCCTCAGTTTGTGTCCAGACGACAGTAGGTATGCCCTTTGACGGGGCTCCATCATGGATGATTTCAAAACCATCAACGCTCCCAATCTCTTGAGCACAGTACTGTGCGATTTCATGGGAGCTACCGTGAATGGCTGTGTAGCCAGCCCTGCCGAATCGCACAAAGTCAAAGTACTGTGCAATCACTTGGCCTGCAGGACGCGAAAAGTTGATCTGAAAGGTAGGCATGTCGCCTCCCAGATAGCTAACGTGAAAGACAAGTTCTTCTGGTAAGTCAGCAACATCTCTCCAGAGCACCCAGCCGACTCCGAGCGGAGCGAGACCGAACTTATGGCCAGAGGCATTGATTGACTTCACACGTTCAAGCCGAAAGTCCCATGGCTCGTGATCTGGAGAAGTAAATGGTGCTAAAAAGCCACCACTCGCCGCATCAACATGAATAGGAATATCAATTCCGGTGCGAGCCTGAAAGTCATCGAGTGCGCGACTAATGCCGGCAACATCCTCGTAGAGACCATGGTATGTCACACCCATTGTCGGTACGACAAAAATAGTATTTTCATCGACTTGTTTGAGCATGGCATCCGGTGCCATGCAGAGGTTGCCGGGAGACATTTCAATTTCCCGAAGTTCAATGTCCCAGTAGCGAGCAAATTTTTTCCAGCAAATCTGGACGCTTCCACACACCATGTTCGGGCGATCAGTTGGTTTGCCTGCTGCTTTCTGACGTGCTTTCCACCGCCATTTTGCTGCCATGCCGCCAAGCATTGAGGCTTCGCTTGACCCAATTGTTGAGCATCCGACCGGCTTCCCAGGTGAGTGCCAAAGGTCTGCCAGAAGATTGATGCATCGCTCTTCAATTTCGGCTGTCTGGGGATATTCGTCTTTATCGATCAGGTTTTTATCGATGGCCAAGTCCATTAAATTGCGGACTTGCTGGCTCTCCCACGTCTGACAAAATGTCGCGAGATTCTGCTTGCTATTGCCGTCGAGTAGCAATTCTTCACTGAGAATTTGATAGATAATATCGGGATTGCTTGTCCCGTCCGGGAAATGATCGCGAGGAAGCGGTTGAGTGAGGAGTGGCGTAATCTCAGCGTCTGAGCCTAATGCTGATGAATTCGAAGCCATTGTGATCATCCTTGAGTGAGGTTGCTTAACGTGTTCGCATCGCGTGCAGAATGAGACGTATCGTACTCAATGAATGCCGGTGCGTCCCGTGCTTTTTGAAGGTGATTAGGAACAACGTGATGGCAACGGCATGTTAGCCGGATTGCCGACAGCAATCCGGCTGATGAAGCCATCAGTTTCGTAACGGTGTCGCCACGCAAATAACGAACGGCAGACATAATCTGAAGAAAAAATCTCAAAATCACGGTGTTTTCTGTCGCCGCTTGACCCGGACGCCGCTGCCGACTAACTTTCCGAATCTGGAAAATGGCTGCTAGCACTGCGGCATGTATGTCTCGTGCTTGGCGTGTTTTTCATCAAAAGCGGTTCTTTTGAGGCTTTAAACCCGAAGTTCCGTCGCGGTCATTGTGTCTGGTTTGTTTTCAAGCCGTGTTCACATGAAGCTGCTTGGTTCGTTGACAATTTGGTTGTGGTAATTGGCATCTTGATAGAATGTCGAAGAGAAATGATGTTTCTTATGATTCATCATTGATTCTTTTGCGTTCTCCCAAGGCAAACAATTTCGTGAGGTTCGTACTGAATCTCACAGAATTTAAGAGCGAGAAAAAAAACGTTACAAAAGGTGAGCCAAGCAATTTTGTTGTATTGGTTCATCTGGTTGCGTGATATCCGATAGAAGTTCGCTTTGCGAGCATTCGATTCGGGTGGTCAAGCTACCAAGGGCGCATGGGGGATGTCTTGGCATTAGGAGGCTTTGAAGGGCGCGGAAGGCTGCGAAAAGCCTGGGGTAACCGTCAAACAGGTGATGATCCCGGGATTCCCGAACTGACTGTAACTGAATACATAGGTTGCAGTGGCCAACGCGGAGAACTGAAACATCTAAGTATCCGTAGGAATAGAAAGAAAAATCGATTTCCTGAGTAGCGGCGAGCGAAAGGGAAATAGCCCAAACCGTGGTGGTTTCCACTGCGGGGTTGTAGGGCCCTCCACCGGAGTTATCAAACAATTAGCTAGCAGAACGACTTGGAAAGGTCGTCCATAGAGGGTGACAGACCCGTACGCGAAAGTTAATTGTCTCTGGAGGGTACCCTGAGTAGGTCGAGGCACGTGAAACCTCGACTGAATCTACGGGGACCATCCCGTAAGGCTAAATACTCCCTAATGACCGATAGTAAACAAGTAGAGCGATCGAAAGATGAGAAGAACCCCTGTTAGGGGAGGAATGTGAACCTGAAACCATGTGCCTACAAGCGGTCGGAGCGCTATGGCCTTTTTGGCAATGCGTGACGGCGTGCCTTTTGCATAATGATCCGGCGAGTTACCGTCAGCGGCTCGGTTAAGGCCTTTCGGGCCGAAGCCATAGGGAAACCGAGTCTGAATAGGGCGACTATTGGTCGCTGGTGGTAGACGCGAAACTGCACGAACTACCCATGAGCAGGTTGAATCGCGGGTAAAACCGCGTGGAGGACCGAACCCACTTGGGTTGAAAACCGAGGGGATGACTTGTGGGGAGGAGTGAAAGTCTAATCAAGCGCAGAGATAGCTCGTTCTCTCCGAAATAGCTTTAGGGCTAGCCTCGGGCAATAGACAGTGGGGGTAGAGAGACTGAATTGGATGGGGGCCCTTCCCGGGTACCTCACCGAACCAAACTCCGAATACCATTGTCCGTACCCCGGGAGTCAGTCCGCGAGGGATAAGCTTCGCGGTCGAGAGGGAAACAACCCAGACCACCTGCTAAGGTCCCCAAGTAAAACTCAGTCACTAAGGAAGTGATTTTGCTATGACAGCCAGGATGTTGGCTTAGAAGCAGCCACCATTTAAAAAGTGCGTAACAGCTTACTGGTCGAGCAATTTTGCGCCGATAATGAACGGGAGTTAAGTTTTACACCGAAGCAGTGGGATCCACTTTGTGGATCGGTAGGAGAGCGCTGTACGTCAGATACAAGTCGCACCGAAAGGAGCGATGGTGGGGCGTACAGGTGATTATGCCGGAATGAGTAACGATAAAGCAGGTGAGAATCCTGCTCGCCGAAAGCCTAAGGTTTCCTGGGGAAGGTAAATCCGCCCAGGGTTAGCCGGTTCCTTAGTCGAGGCCGAAAGGCGTAGACGATGGATAGCAGGTCAACATTCCTGCGCCACATGCCGGACTGATGGAGGGACGGCGTCTGAAAGGTGAGGGGACGGATAGAAATGTCCCTCGCCTGTGTGGAGGGTAGCTGTAGGCAAATCCGCAGCGACATCCTGAAGCATGGGACAAAGACGTTTATGTTTCGATAGTCACCAGAAGGACGTCCAAGAAAAGCTTCTAGGGTTGATGGCATGTGACCGTACTAAAACTGACACAGGTAGGCGGGACGAGAAGTCCTAGGCGCTCGGGAGAACACTGGTTAAGGAACTCTGCAAAATGGCCCCGTAAGTTCGCGATAAGGGGTGCCCTCTTTGGTTTACGCTGAGGAGGGTCACAGTAAATCGGCATCAGCGACTGTTTATCAAAAACACAGGACTCTGCTAACTCGCAAGAGGATGTATAGAGTCTGACGCCTGCCCGGTGCTGGTAGGTTAAGGAAGAGGGTTAGCCGTAAGGCGAAGCTCGCGACCGAAGCCCCAGTAAACGGCGGCCGTAACTATGACGGTCCTAAGGTAGCGAAGTTCCTTGTCGGGTAAGTTCCGACCTGCATGAAAGGCGTAACGACTGATGCACTGTCTCAACCAGTGACCCGGTGAAATTGTAGCCGTGGTGAAGATGCCACGTACCCGCAGTATGACGGAAAGACCCCGTGAACCTTTACTGTAGGCTGATATTGGTCTTGGACGTGTTCTGTGTAGGATAGGTGGGAGGCTTTGAAGCAGTGACGCTAGTCATTGTGGAGCCAACGTTGAAATACCACCCTGGATTCGTTTGAGTTCTAACGCTGATTCCCGTGAAACCGGGCAGCGGACAGTTTCAGTTGGGCAGTTTGACTGGGGCGGTCTCCTCCCAAAGAGTAACGGAGGAGTTCAAAGGTACCCTCAGCCTGGTTGGCAATCAGGCATTGAGCGCAAAGGTAGAAGGGTGCTTGACTGCGAGACTCATAAGTCGAGCAGATACGAAAGTAGGACTTAGTGATCCGGTGGTTCTGAATGGAAGGGCCATCGCTCATCAGATAAAAGGTACTCCGGGGATAACAGGCTTATCGCTTCCGAGCGTCCATAGCGGCGAAGCGGTTTGGCACCTCGATGTCGGCTCATCACATCCTGGGGGTGGAGAAGCTCCCAAGGGTTTGGCTGTTCGCCAATGAAAGTGGTACGTGAGCTGGGTTCAGACCGTCGTGAGACAGGTCGGTCCCTATCTGCTGTGGGCGTACGAAACTTGCGAGGATTCTTCTTTAGTACGAGAGGATTTGGAAGGACGTTCCTCTGGTGTACCAGTTGTCGCGCTAGCGGCACGGCTGGATAGCTAAGAACGGAAAGGATAAACGCTGAAAGCATATAAGCGTGAAGCCCGCCTCAAGATCAGGTTTCGTAGGGTTTATACCCGAAAGTCCCCTGAAAGACGATCAGGTTAATAGGCCGGATGTGTACGTGCAGTAATGCACTCAGCTAACCGGTACTAACGGACGATTGCTTGACCACTCGTATCGAGTGCTCACTCTATTGCTCTCTTGCGAAAGCATGAGAGTGCCAATTACCACAACATTTTCACCGTGAAAACGGTGACACAAGATTTTCCGGTGAACATATTTGAAAGGTCACACCCGTTCCCATCCCGAACACGGTAGTTAAGCTTTCAGAGCCGATGGTAGTGCCAAAAGTGCGAGAGTAGGTATTGCCGGAAATTTTTTACGAACCCCTCGGGCTCCTTTTGGGCCCCGAGGGGTTTTTGTTTCTATGGTGCTTCAATATGTCGACGAATCAGTTGTTCAATAAATGCAACAGGTAGTCCAACAACGGTGTCGGCGGATCCCTTAAGCAAACGAAGGGGTAAAAGACCGTCTTGGAAACCGCATGCGCCCGCCTTGCCGCACCATTCATTTGTTGCAATGTACGAGTCAATTTCTTTTTTGTTGAGTGATTCCATAAAAACTTCACTTGAAATACACCCCTCGATCGTTGTGTAACGATGCGGCCGTTCATTCGCATCGGTTGTACCGAGAGCTTCCGGAAACCAAATGCTCACGCCCGTAAAAACGCGGTGTTTTTCACCGGAAAGTGCTTCAATCATTCGTCGGGCATCATGAGCATTGCTTGGCTTTCCCAGTATTAAGCCATCGATTTCACCGACAGTATCGCATGCAAGAATGGCGCGGGCTTCAGGTAGAGGTGCGTGTCGTGATACTGCAGAGGCTTTGACATGAGCCAATCGAGTTACAAAATCTGCCACAGTCTCACCTGGCCGGTGCGGCGATGCCGATGCCTCTGCTTGTTCCGGTGGAGGGATAATGGCAACGTCCCAACCTGCAGAAATCGCCAGTTCTCGGCGACGGCGAGATTGGCTTGCTAGGATCAGAGGGAGTGGCAAAGGTGGTGTCATAGACAAGTGGTTCGTGGAATGAATGACCGATAGGCTAAGGTAATCACATGAAGGTTCTCCTTGATGATTCAGATATCATCGTTCTCGACAAGCCTGTTGGCCTTGCAACGGCTAACAGTCCACGGGGTGAGACGAGCCTCTATGTTGAATTGGTAAGCAGGTTTGGGACCGGGTGTTTCGTTGGAGTCGTAAGCAGATTAGACAAGCCTGTGTCAGGTGTAGTTGTTTTTGGAAAGAACAAATCTGCTGCGGCAAGTCTAGCTGAACAGTTCCGTCACCGAACTGTTCAAAAAGAATATGTTGCTATTATTGAAAAACGATTTCCATCAGCTCTCGGCGAATGGGTGACCTGGCGAGATCTTATTCATTGGGATGATGCGTCACGTCGTGCTGTTATCGAAGCCACAAGAGGACAGAATAGCACTCAGGCAAGATCACAAAAAGCTGGGACGAATAGCGGCTCGGCAGAAACTTCGGCACGCGTAATAAAACGGGCAGGAGAAGTCTCGCTTGTCGAGTTGCTGCCAAAAACTGGTCGACGACATCAATTGCGTGCTCAGTTGGCTTTCCGGGGATGTCCTATCGTCGGGGACCGTATGTATGGCAGTCGGCTTCCACTGAGTTTTGGAGACGGCATGGCCGTAGCACTCCATGCTCAGAAACTGACGTTTGAGCATCCAAAGACAGGCGACGAAACGACAGTCGAAGCAGAGATACCAAAGCTTTGGAAGTCACGCTGCGCGGCCCTGTTTTAAGTGGCAATTCCGTGTGGTTTCGATGCAAGGTGTTCTTCGTCAGGTTTTTAAGAGATTCTGGCGAGAAGTTAATAGATCAAGTCCTTCGCCGGGTTCTGTGTCACGGAAAACCTTCAGTCGTGATGAGTGATTTGGTAGAGTCTGGCAAGCAATATATTCACGTGATACTCAAGATTCATCACTATATTTATTCATTTTTATTTAAATTATCATGTCTCAAAAACCTTCCCTGATTCGACGCTTTCGGCAAGCGGTGATTGATTCAGGATCGATAGAAAAATCAGTACTAAACGCTGCAGAGTCATCAGTCCGAACATCTCCAGGGATGACTGCTTCCGATGAGATTGGAATTATTCGTGCGACACTCAATGTACTTGTAACGAAGGGGCACCTCGGTGAGGCTGATGCTGCAAGCGTCATAGGGTCGACATTAACGCAACTCGACTTGTTTCGTGAAGCATCACTAGCTAGCGGGCTCGGCTTAACTT
Source organism: Pirellulales bacterium (assembly GCA_016776925.1). Classification (GTDB taxonomy): domain Bacteria; phylum Planctomycetota; class Planctomycetia; order Pirellulales; family UBA1268; genus UBA1268. The sequence goes on from JADHSL010000009.1 coordinate 18,002, forward strand.
CACAGGTACTGAATGATGCGGAAAATGCTGTTCGTTTGTTGCCCGACAACAAATCAGTTGATGAGGCGGCGATTGCAAAAGCCGTAGCGGACCGCCTTGTTGAGCAGGGACTTCTTACACCTTTTCAGGCAGCCCAGCTTCTCATGGGGCGAAAGAAATTTCAGTTAGGCCATTACCGAATTCTTTCACAAATTGGAAAGGGTGGAATGGGGCTTGTGTTTCTTGCGGAGCATGAGCTTATGGGGCGAAAAGTAGCAATCAAGGTGTTGCCACGGAAGAAGGTGACGAAGCAGTCAGAAGAGGCTTTTCGTCATGAGATTCGCATGCTTGGTCGTCTTGATCATGAGAATTTAGTACGGGCGATTGATGCGGGATTTGATGGCAATGTGTTTTATATGGTGACAGAGTTTATTGATGGTCTTGATCTCAATCGTCTGGTCAAGCAATACGGACGTCTGACCGATGATGTCGCTGCATCAATTATCTCGCAAGCCGCACGAGCTTTAGGGCATGCGCACGAAAACAAAATTGTGCATCGTGACGTCAAGCCCGGGAATATATTCGTCGGTTTTGATGGCTGTGTGAAACTCCTTGATCTCGGTCTTGCTCGATCGGAAGCGGATGGGGAGGCCAGTTCGTTTAGCGGTGTAGTTGGGACGATCGACTATATTGCGCCAGAACAGTTGGACAAAAACAGTGCAGGAAGTGTTGGTTCGGCGGCTGATGTATACAGTCTCGGGTGTACGCTCTACTACACAGTGACAGGGAATCCGCCGTATCCCGGAGGAGATCGTGGGCATAAAGCCCGGCGTCATCTCGATCCCAAGCCAATCAGTAAACGTGAAATTCAAGAAAATGCAAAACATAGTAGTACTGGCTTCTGTGATGTGATTTATGGAATGCTTTTGAAGGAGCCGAGCGATAGGTACCAGTCTATGGACGAGGTGATCGATTCACTGGGTAATTGGCTTCCACAGAACCCTCAGCAGGCCGTTATGAATTGGATGAGTTCGTCGCCTGAAGCCAATCCGCATGATGAATGGGTGCTCTCAGGAGATGATCTTCTCGAGGACGGCAATGAGAACATAGCGCTGGAGCAGCCTGGGCGTGGTCTGGGGCAGGATCAATCAAGCATGCAAGCAGAAGTGCTGCAAGTAGCAGTACGATCCATTATCGTCGGTGTCGGTGTTAGTGTGTTAGTGGCTGTTGCGGATTTGTCGTTCCGTGAAGGTGTGAGCTATCGTCCGATCCTTTTCGGCTTGGTTGGTGTAGTTGTAGCTGGATGTGTTCAAGCTCTCCTGCGGGTCGTGAAGTCAAGCAGCTAGCGAGAAGCTCAGCACAAGATGTCTGACCGAATACGAGTTAAACTGACAGGATGTCTTTCAAAGCCTCTTTAATGAACGGGAATTGATAGGCAAAGCCTGTTTCAAGTGCAGCCTGTGGTACGACTTTTTGGGAGGCGAAAAGTACTTTGGCAAATTCACCAAAAACCAGCCGAAGGCCAAGGTATGGTGCAGGCATAAAAGCGGGGCGTTTCAATTGTGCCGCGAGTGCTTTCGTGAATTCACTATTGCGCACTGGATTGGGAGCAACGGCGTTCATGGGTCCGTTTATTGAGAAGGTTTCGTTGGCGTGTATGTAAAGTCGTGCCAAATCAGCAACATGTACCCACGGCATCCACTGCCGTCCATTGCCAAGAGGGCCGCCGGCGCCGAGTCGAAATGGAGTCAGCATTTTGGCTAGTGCACCACCACCCGCCCCAAGTACGATCCCTGTCCGCATCGTGACAACACGGACACCTTGTTCGCGAGCAATGTCTGCTTCTCGTTCCCAGTCAATACATACATCAGCGAGAAAGTCATTTCCTGGCGGTGACGATTCAGTTAAATCTTCTTCGCCTCGATCGCCGTAGTAGCCAACAGCACTGCTCGAAACAAGCGTCTTGATACCTGTTTTATTTTGCAGAATGCCTGAAACAAGATTTTTTGTTCCAAGTATACGACTGTCTCTGATCGTGGCTTTCTGTGCAGTTGTCCAGCGGCCCTCAGCAACCGACTCGCCAGCAAGATGAAAAACACAATCAACACCGTCGAACGATTCAGGTGGCGGAGGTCCTTCCATCGGATTCCAACCGATCACATCTCCTGCGAGGTGGCCAATTTTTTCGGCAGCACGTTCTGGATTTCGTGTGAGTACGGTTGGTTTGTTAAGAAGTCGTAAGAGGCGTGGGCCAACAAAACCAGTGCCACCGGTGACGAGAGCTTTCATGAAGGAAATCTGCCTTTAGAGGATTGGGTGTGTGCAGTGTTAAATACTTTTAAATAAAAAATCGGTCATGGCTACCCAACCTCGAAGTGTTAAGTGAGGTTGCCACGCATTGATCAAGCCGGGTATTCCAAGACCAACATAATTCTCAGCCAGCAGGAAAGTTGGCTTCATTCGAGAGACTGTTCAAGAAGACTCGTGCCTTGCCATATTCACTCGAAGGATAGTCCTTTACGTGTTCTTTGAGGACCTCCATGAATTTTGTGACCGTCTTGCGAATGGCTTGAAAATCTTTGAGCTGAAGGCCACTCCCAGATGAAGCACGGCCTGCAAAAAGCGAGTCAAGTTCTGAACGATAGGGAGTGAAAATGCTGTCCTGAAGAACAAGAGGGTATTGAATGTGACCGGTAACCGGGTCAAGTTGGGTTGAGCTAAGACGAGGAGGTGCCACTGATTTCGCAAGACGAATCGCATCTTCGTGTGAAATCCGCGAGGGTGCCTCATCAGCACGAGCTTGTCGGTTCGTCTTTCTCATGTCGAAATAGGTTTCAGTCCATTTCTTTCGGTTATCAATTTGCTGGGACTGCGCCGACTGAAGATTCTTTGCAGCTTCTGAATTTTGTAAGTTTTGATACCCCTGAGCCTTCATCATGGACGCCATCCCATAGTCTGCTCCCTGCTGCGCGGTCGATGCGAAATTCCCTCCACCCCAGCCACGTCTGCCCATGCCACCCATCTGTGCTGCGACTGGTAGCACTAATAAGATCCAGCAAAAGATCCCACATAAAAACCGATGTTCCTTGAGAAGTGAGAGCGTCAGCGGCCAAGTTCGAATCTTCATGGAAGGGGCCTCGTCGAATAAACAGTCAATATTTTGGAAACTACGCTATATAGTTTCAGCGAAAATCTACTGATGATAGTATACTTCGAAAGTTGAAAAATCGCGACGTGAGCCTCCTGCTGGACACGTGGCCTATGTTTTTAGGTGCCGGATCAAGGGCTTGCTGAAGTGCCTTTGGAATAAAAAACCCACGCAAATCGGAAAAATATTATGAATTCTTTTCGGATTTTTGGTTCTCTATTGGCTCTTGTTGTCTTGTTCGGTCTTATCGCGGGCTGTTCCCAGTCCAAACAGGCATCAGGGACTTCTTCTGTCGTCCGAACTGATCAAACGGAAGGTGACGGTGCCACGGACGATCAGCAGACGGCCAGTTCTTCAGAAACAATGAATCCGAGTGAGAACTCCAAGGAAGCAGCCAAGGAATCAGTCAAGGATCAGCAAGATGAAGTTGTTCCGCAGCAAGCAAAGTCTTCGGAAGATAAAGAAGGAAGCGGTCCAGTTCTCAGCCCATCGGCATCTGAACAACCAGAGGAACGCGGGCTGAGTATTGACGAGCTTCGTAAAAAACTTTCAGCCGCCACGAATCCAGATGCTGTCGTTAAGGCGACTGATGCAATTGGTAGGCTTCGAGGCCAGGGACGATCAGCTTTACCTGACCTGCTCAAACTGACAGCAGATGCGGATCCAAGAGTGCGATGGCACGCTGCGCGTTCCGTTGGACTCATCGGTGAAGATGCAGTCTCATCCATCCCGGCACTTCTCACGCTACTCCAAGATGCTGATCCAGTTGTTGCAACTCAGGCGGCTGCAGCGATCGGTCATATACGGGAGGACGATGATCTCAAGAGCCTGTCAGATGCTGACAAGGAGTTGTATGCTGACGCTGTAACCCAACTTGTGGGAACGCTTGTTCATAATGATGCCCGTGTCCGTCGTGCCTGTTTGCGTTCCCTTCGGTCGCTCGATCCATCTCCAGAGCAGCTCATGCCGGTTGTGGATACAGTTTTTGCGTCACAGGATCCCGCTAGCATACTGCCTGTCCTTCAAAGTATTGCTGATATGGGGTCAGAGGCAGTGCCGTTCCTAGTCGAGCGACTCAAGCTTCCTCAGGGACGGTTCTGGGCGAGTGTGGCCATTACTGAAATTGGTCCAGGTGCTGCAGGTGCCACGCAAGCACTTATCGAAGCCCTGCCAGAGAGTGCGTTAGATGAGCAGCTCCACGAGGTATTTGCCCTGGCCGCGATCGGTGAGGGTGCTCAGAGTGCGGGAGAAGCTCTGGTGAAATTATACAGCGATGGGGATTCGTCGCTGCATGGTCCAATTTTGTATGCGATAGGAAAGATGAAATACAGAGATGCTGAGTCGGTGCTGACGCAAACGGTTGCAGAGGAATCGCCGCTTTCCGCTACGGCAGCGTGGGCTCTCGCCAAAATAAATCCAGATGACTCAGCGCTGGTGGGAGATGCAGTAAAAAGGATGCGTGCTCAGTGCCAAAGTGAGAGTGTATTTGAACGAGCTGCAGCTGCATCAGCTTTGTCAGACTTGTCGGCCTCTATGGATACAACACAGCGGCAAAGCCTCGGAATCTTTCTTGAAAACATGCTGGTGGATACATCAGGGCCGGTTCAGGAAGCTGCTGCAGCAGCAATTGTTCGGCTTGGTGGTGACAGTGTTCCTGCTATTCTTTCACTTCTGAAAGACACGCAGACGCAGTTCTTTGCTCTTGGGATCGCCTCAGCAATTGGTGAACCTGCATCCGAAGCAGTTGCTGATATCGTGGGACTACTTGATTCGAAAGACGACGAGATTGTTCACGAGGCTATTCTTGCCCTTGCCGCGATCGGTCCCGCATCAGCCGCTGCTTCAGACCGACTTCTTACGATCCTTAATGAATCAGTGCGTAATCAGGACGAAGTCGAAACTCGTCTTCATTATGCTGCAGCGTATTGCCTTGGACGCATTGGGTCACCTGCCGCAAAGAAAGCTCTTCCACGACTGAAGGAGTTGAGTGCCTCCTCAGATGGCATGCAGGCAACCGTTGCAATTTGGGCAGTTTTGCAAATCACCCCGGATGATCAGGAGCAATTTGAGAATGCAGTACCCTTACTCATAGAGGCCTTAACCTCTGAGGTGCAGACCGTTCGCCTTGAGGCGACTATTGCACTTGGTGACTTAGGTCCGCAGGCGAACGATGCGGTACCTGCCATCGAGCTAGTCAGCGAAGATGATCCGGTCCGGACGATTCGGTTGGCAGCACAGCAAGCACTTGAAAAAATCCGGGCTGATTGACAGAAGCTTCCGTTGAAGTTCTGTCCGAGGGTCTGGCTGACCGTTTTAACCCTACTGGTTGGCACTGAGTCAAGAAACGACCCGCCTTTCGTCGATATCTCCTTTACTAGGGATATTGGCGTTGCCCGTGTCGCTTTCTCTGATAGCGGGACTTATGGTGTGAATATGGGTCGAATTGGAATATTCAAAAAATTGTGGCTCCTTCGATGCTCGCGTTCCGTTGGGGAGCGACCGCTTGTCCGGAGCATTCTTGACGGCCGACCAAAGAAAATTTTAGAGCTTGGGCTCGGTGAGTTGAATCGCACGCCGAAGATGCTTTCACTTGCGGCGCAAGCTTCTGATGGTCCGATTCACTATGTCGGACTCGATCGTTTCGAGGCAAGGCTGCCTGAAGATCCTGCCGGCGTAACGCTTAAGGAGGCCCATAGCTGTTTGCAAAGTTTTGGGCGTGTACAACTTGTTCCAGGCAGCCCCGACTCAACACTTGCTCGTCTGTGTAATCATCTCGGCTGGTTCGACCTCATTTTGGTTTCTGCTGCAATCGATCAGGCGACCGTGTCTCGATGTTGGTTTTTTTTGCAGCGTTTAACTCGATCCCATACGGTTGTTTTTCAGGAAATAGCCGAAGGCGCCTGGGAGCCAGTCTCCCATCAAAATATTGATGATCGGGCAAGTCAGCAGGTCCTTCGCAAGGCCGGATAACCCGTGGCCGCGTTCATACAGTGGATCGGGGTCTCCTGGTAGCGTCGCCCCTCGCTCCCGGCTACATTAAATGTTTCGTTTCCCTCCTCAATTAAATTCTGAAGCATGCCAAGTCCGCGAACACTCCTTGATAAAATTTGGGACAATCACCTTATCTGTTCCCCAACAGGTGAGAATCCTTTGATTTATATAGACCGGCACCTTGTGCATGAAGTAACGAGTGCACAAGCATTCGAAGGTCTTCGATTAGCAGGCCGCCGTGTTCGAAGGCCTGAAGCGACTTTTGCAACGCCGGACCATAATGTGCCAACGACGGATCGCCGGTTGCCAATTGCTGATCCAATTTCAAAACAGCAGATAGATACTTTACGAAATAACTGTAAAGAATTTGACATCCGACTTTTTGATCTAGACGACGCGGATCAAGGTATTGTTCATGTTATCGGGCCAGAGTTGGGTATTACTCAGCCGGGGATGACAATAGTGTGTGGCGATAGTCATACCGCAACTCATGGGGCGCTAGGAGCTCTTGCCTTTGGGATTGGTACGAGTGAGGTAGAGCATGTTCTGGCAACGCAGGCACTCCGGCAATCAAAACCAAAAGCATTAGAAGTGCGGGTGCAGGGAAGCCTGCCCAATGGGGTCACAGCAAAAGATCTTGTGCTGTATATCATTGGTCAACTTACCACCGAAGGAGGGTCCGGTTATGTCATTGAATACACTGGAGAATGTATTCGTAGCCTTGGGATGGAACAGCGAATGACAGTTTGCAATATGTCAATCGAGGCGGGTGCCCGTGCAGGCATGATTGCACCAGACGCAGTAACATTTGATTATCTCCGTGGCCGAGATTTCGTGCCAAGGGACTTTGAAAAAGCTGTTCAAGAATGGCAGAAGCTTCCTTCTGATGAAGGGGCAACTTATGACCGAGTAGAGGTTTTTGAGTCTGCTGATATTGTGCCGCAGGTGACCTGGGGGACCAATCCAGCTCAAGTCGTGGGCGTTGATGCAGCCGTTCCTAATGTCGGTGCTATGAGTGATCCAAGTGAACGGTCTTCAGGAGTGAAGGCGCTGGAGTACATGGGGCTCTCTTCTGGTACTCAGATTACAGATATTCCACTTGATCGAGTTTTTATTGGATCGTGCACGAATAGTCGTATTGAGGACCTACGGGCAGCAGCTGCCGTTGTTCGAGGGTACCACGTTTCGAGAGATATTCATGCGATGGTTGTACCCGGTAGTGGTCGTGTGAAGCGTCAGGCAGAGCATGAAGGACTCGATAAATTATTTGTAGCAGCAGGATTTGAATGGCGAGAAGCTGGTTGCAGCATGTGTCTTGCGATGAATCCAGATACTCTTTCGGCGGGTCAACGATGTGCATCGACGAGTAACCGAAATTTTGAGGGTCGACAAGGACAGGGAGGTCGAACCCACCTTGTTTCCCCTGCTATGGCAGCGGCGGCGGCAGTTGAGGGACATTTTGTTGATGTCCGAAAATGGCAGTATCAATAGTTAGCTTGATTTAGTTAGCGTGATTTCAACTGTTTCAAGTTGAAGAGAGGTTTCCTATGCAGTCTTTCACAAAGCATTCGGGTGTTGTCGCAGCGATGGACCGGTCGAATGTTGATACCGATCAGATAATACCGAAACAATTTTTGAAACGAATAGAGCGAACTGGATTCGGTCAATTTTTGTTTAATGATTGGAGATTTCTCTCCGACGGTACGCCAGACCCTAGCTTTGAACTCAATCGTCCTGAGGCAGAGGGAGCAACAATTCTCCTTGCCAGGCGTAACTTTGGTTGTGGTTCGAGTAGAGAGCATGCTCCCTGGGCTTTAGCTGATTACGGGTTCCGATGTGTCATTGCACCTACGTTTGCAGATATTTTTTATTCCAATTGTTTTTCGAACAGTATCTTACCAATTCGGCTTTTGGAAGAAGATGTTGAGCAGTTGTTTGAACTTGCGAAAGCGGCGACAGCTAGTAATACAGGAAAGTACGAATTGAATATTGATCTCAACGAGTGCACTCTTTTTGACGACGATAGTTTTCAGCGGTCATTTGAGGTGGAGCCATTCCGGAGACGCTGTCTCCTTGAGGGGCTTGATAACATTTCTTTGTCGCTAAAGCATACGGATGAAATCAGTGCCTGGGAGAAAGCACATGGGCTGCCTTCAGTAGTTTCCGGTTAGGATAAGTGCAGCGTGAAGTGACACGAGAAGCAGTTTGAAGAAGTGCTTGAGGAGTGATACGAAATGACACATTCTCGACGTCAAAAAATTGAGGCAATGTTGCAAGATGAGCCCGATGATATCTTTCTTCGCTACAGCCTGGCTCTTCTTATGGAGGCAGATGGTGAATGGGAGGCGTCGCTTGATATTTTGCAGGAGCTCGCGAGAGGTGCTCCTCCGTATGTGCCTGCTTATCAGATGGCGGCACAGCACCTTGTCAAATATGGAAAGCCGGAAGATGCACGTCGAGCACTTCGTGAGGGAATTGAAGAAGCTCGGCGCCAAGACCTGACCCATGCCGCCGGTGAGATGGCAGAATTGCTCGTCTCTATAGGTGATACTTAAGCAGCCCTAGCTGGTCGTCTCCTCTAAGACAGGCGATGGCTCTGCTGCTTCAGAACCTTTTGTAATAACAAAGCCCATCTCTTTGATCATCCGATAATCGGCCTCAGGAAGCTGCCCTTCTGTAGTCAGGTAGTCACCAACAAAAATGGAATTGGCGGCATATAAGCCGAGAGGTTGTAGGCTGCCAAGATGAATCTCTCGGCCACCGGCAATACGGATTTCTGCAGCAGGGTTTATCAGTCGCATCATAGCAAGGCCTCGTAAGCAGTCACGAGGCGAGATCTCATCAACACCCTCAAGGGGTGTCCCGTCAATCGAATTTAAAAAATTGAGAGGAATTGACTCCACATTCATTTCTTTGAGGGCAAATGCCATGTCAATGAGATCATCAGCAGTCTCTCCCATTCCCATGATCCCACCACTACAGAGTTGGAGCCCTTCTGAGCGACATGCTTCAAGAGTTGCAATACGATCAGCGTATGTGTGTGTACTACATATTTCTCCGTAATGTCGCTCACTCGTGTTGAGATTATGATTCACTTTATCAACCCCGGCAGCTGCAAGCTTCTTTGCTTGGTCGGGTGTTAGTAAGCCAAGGCACGCGCATACATTGAGACCATATTGTTCCTTTATTTGAGGGACAACATGACAAACAAAATCAACTTCACGCTCTGTTGGACCGCGAGCTGAGATTACAATGCAAAATGTTTTCGATTGTCGCTCACTGGCGAGGCGGGCTGCTTCGAGTAACTTGGGCACGGAGAGCAAGTTGTATCGAGGAATTTCTGCATCAGAAACTTTTGATTGTGAGCAATATCCACAATCCTCTGGACAGAGCCCACTTTTTGCATTCATGAGAAAGAAAAGCTGAACCGTGTTGCCGAAAAAATGATGTCGTACCTGATATGTCGCTGCAAGAAGGTCGAGAATTTCGTCATCAGAAGAATTCAGGATTGCTCGAGCATCTTCTTTTTCAAGGGAACGGCCCGCGAGCACACCAGTTGCCATTTGGTGCCAGCGTGAGGCGGAGGTTGTTTCAAAGCTGCCTGTCATAAGATTCCTTTCCAGAGCATAGAGAGAGTGTTCAGGATAGTAACCCGTAGACGCCTGATCAGAAAAGGATTTTGGTCGATTTTCTGGTGTTCTCTCGTTTCCGTAACCTAACGATTGATAGTTTGCAGTCAATTACAGGGCTCGGAATGCCTGCTGTGGGCAGCTGTTTTGGAATGCGCTTAAAAAGCCTCGTTAGGCACTGCCCGAAATGAGGTGCAGTCGAGGCGTGGCGAGATATGCCGGAGAGACATAGAAAACACTGCAGGTTCTACTTCAGTCGTGCTGGGAATCATCAGCACGTGCGTTTATGATCCGCTCGTTTTCTATCCCAAAGGACCTGCGAGGAAGTAAAAAGGTGCCTTAGCCATTCCATATTTGATGGTGCTCTTATTAAAACCAAAGACGAGATGAGAGCATGGATAAGAGGACAGACGGTCCATTGCAGAGGTGCGTATTAGATTGCCAATGGCATCCGTACTAAGAAGGATGGGAATTGTCGTACAGCGCCGCCCGTGAAGAAACGAGCCGTTGCCTTCTTTGAGATTTTGGCAAGGAGGCGAGTTGACCATGAAATTGTAGCTGTCGATCATCAATACAATTGAGTAGGGGTTCCGCTAACTCATTCTGTTCGTTTAAGCAGTTCGCAAATTGCTCATGATCAGTGAATAGTTCATCGATCGCTTCAACTGTAATAGCCCGAACGATGCATCGCTCGTTGCGGATATTAATTTCATAGTTTTCGGGTGCAGGCTGCTTGCAATCAAACGTCTTGAGACGATTGAGTCGATGCGTGACATTTTCAAGAAGGGTGTCATGTGGTGTATTTGCCATTCTGTTCTCCACGTGTACCAAATAGGTGCTGATGCGAGTAAATGTTTCCTGCTTTGCCGAAAAAGGCTACCGAAACATGAACGAATGGTATGCAGATCCCGTGCCAATCGAAGAAGAAAAAAACATGACGCTGAGCAGGCATCACGATTGCGCCAGTCGTCCTACTTTAACGTCTCGTAAGCTTCAGGAGTTGCACGGTCTTCCTATCTTGACGTGAACGACAGGCTCCTTGGGAACATAGTTTGAAAAAGTTTCAAACCGTTGCCCAATGACCGAAGGCTTTAGCAACCACCATTTTCGCATGAAGAGCGTTGGGGCATTGAATCTGAGCGACTTGAGGTGCTTGGTTCCGTTACTTGCTTGTGGTGCATCTTGTCACGCAGTTGTGCAGCTAATTCATAGTTCTCAGACTTGACTGCTTCAGCAAGTTGCTCATCGAGGGTGTCGCCTAATTCGAATCTTTTACGGACGCTCTCCCGCATGTCACGAAGACGGACAACAAGTTCGTCATTTTCAAATTGGTCTTCGGCTTCATACTGAAGAAATAATTCATGAAACGTGTCCAGCCCTTTATTAATCTCAGTAATAGCAAGTTCGGGACCATCATCATCGAGGGCAGCGAGTGCACTTGCCTGGATTCGGTGAAAGAGCACAAACGGTCGGTATTGTTCGTGCGAAAGAATCCATTCTTCATCAGGTGAGTGCTCCCGAACAAAATCCATGAAAGCAAGGCTGTGGTCGGCATCTTTTGCTGCTTTGCCGTATTCTCGTAGTGATAACCAGCACAGTCGGCGGTGGTAGTACTGCACGAATTCTCGGTCGGCTTCGGTGCACTGATCTTGGGAAAGTTCAAATTCTTCGCCTTCTCGTACAACCTCACCCACGAGGTAGTCAAAATAGGTTTCTGCGCCATGTGGCCGCGTGCCGTCGGGACGAAGTTCGCTTTCCATCTGTAACAGGCCCATATCAACACGCATCTGCAGAAGCTCTCTGCCGTCGCGTGCCGTGACACGACGTGCGTTGACTTCGCCCGGGATATAGTCCCAGTCTTCGATTACAGAATCGATATCTTGCGGTGATGGCATAATATGTTTCTCTAAGGAAAGCTACCCACGACGTCGATGCATCCCAGCGTAATCCAGCCGCTATAATTTTCTACCAAATGGTCAATCATTCCAATAGAAGTATATCATTCGTCGGCTACTTGTCGGTCTGTAACGCTCTAGTCCATTATTTTTCGCCGGAGTTTTTTGGTTGCACTTCGATGTTTTTTTCTCTCCAGACGCCTAGTTTTTGATGCGCGCGTCGGTTGGGTTGCACGACGGGTTTTTGGTAGATCGAGTGCTTTTATGAGTAGAGCGGAGAGTTTTGCGAGGCAATCATTAATATTTCGGTTTTGTTCTCTGAACCGCTGGCTTGTGAGGACAAGTTCGCCGGCTGTTGTGACACGATTGCCGGCTTCAGTTCGTAGTCGTCGGGCAACCGCTGGTGAAAGAAAATCAGTTTGTTGAATATCAATACGGAGTTCCGCTCGTGAATTTGTTTTGTTGACGTGTTGGCCTCCCGGCCCTTGGCTGCGGGAGAATTGCCAGTGGATTGCATGAGCGGGTATGACAGTCTTGCCAATAAGGATGGATTTTTCGTCACGAGGCATTGTGTTTTCGACTGCTCTGGTTGAAATGATATGGTAGCACCTTCGATTGATGCAGTCTGGCTGGTTGATCTGGCTGGTAGACGCAGGAGAGGGAAAGGCCTCCAGATGAATGTATTGAGAATATTTGCAAAGTGCCTGATAAGTACTTTTATTGTGTATGGGAGTATATGCGGAAATGGATTCTCTCAGGACAGGGATGCTGACAGCAAGCCGGGCACGGATGAGCTGAACTCGTTATGGTCGAGGCCCGGCGAAGACTGGTCTTTATTTCTCGGGCCAACCGGAAATGGGCGGAGTGAATTACGGGGTTTGGTGGTGCCTTGGGCGGAGACGGGGCCCCAAGTTTGTTGGACTATTGAACTTGGTGAGGGGTATTGTGGACCCTCGGTTTTCAAAGGTCGTGCGATTGTTTTTGATCGGATTGCAGGCGACGAACGGTTGCGGTGTGTTCATGCAGAAACAGGCGAACTTATTTGGGAGGAAAGGAGTCCAACGGGCTACGTTGATATGTTTGGGTACGATGGAGGTCCCCGATCATCACCAATACTTTGTGACGGCTACGTTATTTCGTATGGTGCAGAAGGCTTGTTGGCGTGCCGTCGGCTGGTAGACGGGAGCCTTCAGTGGAAGGTTGAGACAGGGAAAGAATTCCACGTTGTCCCCAATTTCTTTGGTGTGGGCGCGTCGCCTGTTATCTATAAGACAACTTCAGGCTCACAGAGAAAACTCGTCATTGTTCAGGTTGGTGGGAGTGGCAGTGACGGATCTCCGGCTGATCCGCAGCGACTTGACCTTGTGAAAGGCTTTGACAGCGGTCTGGTTGCATTTGATATTGAAAACGGAACTGAAGTCTGGCGAACGAGTAATGAGTTAGCGAGTTATAGTACTCCTCTGCTGAATACCTTCGATGGAGAAGTTCGACTGCTTGCCTGGATGCGTGATCGCTTGCTACTTATCGACCCGGAGTCAGGAGCTGTAAAAGACTCATTTTTTTGGCGAGCCAAAGAATTATTTAGCGTTGTTGCCGCCAGCCCAGTTGTTCATGCTGCTGAAGTGCTTTTGTCTGAAACATATGGGCCGGGGAGTGTGCTTCTTGGTGTTGAGAATGATTTGTTTGTTGAACACCGCCGCGACCCTCCTCGTAGCCGTCACAGGAATTCATTGCGGTGCCATTGGGCGACTCCAGTGCTACACGATGGTTGTGTCTATGGTACGACAGGCCGTAATGCTGGTGATGCCTTATTTGTTTGTACCGATTGGAGAACAGGCGAATTGCATTGGAAAGAGCCTGGTCTTGGCAGGGCGGGCTGTGTGCTTGTTGACGGCGTCTTAATTGTTCTCAGTGAATTTGGCGAATTACTTGTCATCAAAGCTTCCAAGAAGACGTGTGAAATAATCAGTCGCTGTGAACTTGTGGATAGGCAAACCAGAGACACGTTGTTGAGTCCACCATGCTGGGCCTCACCCGTTGTGGCTCACGGGTATCTTTATATTCGTGGTGCCGGAAAGCTCGTGTGCATTGACCTCATGAATCAATGATGCCGTCGTCCTATTGCTACAACGAGACTTCGGCAGTGTGGGTGTTTCTTTTGTCAAGAGCAGGGTGAGAAGAAAATGAACTGTTCCAGTGCTTTCATGACTTCATGAGAGGATCAGAAAAAAATGCTATTTACGCAAGGAAATCCCATTCCTGGAATTGTTTCGTCACTACGTAAATTTTCTATAGACAGTTCGGCATTCGGGCGACCATACTTTTCGCTTCGGTTTGACGAGTTCCTAATTTATCGGTGTGCCAAATTAAGTCTGTCTGACCGGCTTGTTGCTTTGTTCTATGTGCCGTCACGTGCAGGGTGAATTCGTTCATTATTCATACATCAGGCGGCACGCCCGATCCTGGAGAATTCTCGCCTATGCTTTCCTCAACGTCGTTGCGGATCGCAGTTAGTCAACTAGCGACGCTGCGATGGGGTCTTGCGGAAGAACTTTGCCATTACACTGAGCATGGCTTTGATGCGATCTCACTGTGGCGGCCAAAGTTGTCGGATTTATCTATTTGTGAGGCGAAAGAGCTTCTGGATAGTGCCGGTGTACGAGTCTCTTCTATTCAGTGGCCAGGAAGCTTTACTGGGAGTGAAGGCCAGACGTTTCGAGAAAGCCTTGAGGATTCCTACGAGGCTATCGACATTGCAGAGCAACTGGACTGCCCGCTTGTTGTCTTACGTACCGGAGCACGCGCTGGGCATACGCTCTCGCATGCTCGGCGACTGATACGGCTCGCCATTGAAGAACTTGCTCCGGCCGCTGAAACAGCCGGAGTCACTCTTGTCATGAAGCCGTCGAAAGCCGAAGCCAGTTTTTTGACAACATTGAGAGACACGCTTGCGATGCTTGACGCCTCTGGTTGTCCGAATGTTGGCTTAGCAGTCGATCTTTGGTCATTTTCTGAGGAGCTGATTTCTTTACAAAGTGGAACGTCTGTATTCGAACGGACTAAAATTGTCTCAGTTGCTGATCAGGCCAAAAGTATTTCTTCCTGCTATGAAAGGTTGCCCCCCGGTGCTGGAGATCTTCCACTCACCGGATTGCTTCGTCTCCTTTTTGAGTCTGGGTACCGCGGTGAAATCGAGTTCGACCCAGTTGGGCAAACCGTTTCTTCCATGGGGTATGAAGAACTTCTAGCTTCACTTCGTCACTATGTTGATGATGTCCAGAGTGAATTGAATGTTGTCGAATACAACACTCGTCGCAGTAAAAAGCCTCTGGCGATGGCAGAAGTGTTTCCTCGGTAAGAGGGTCTTCATTTGGGCTGCGGAGTAGGGTCTCTGAGATTCCACGCCTCGAGCCAAACAGCTTCGGTTGGCTCAAGATTGAAATCCTTGCGGAGTCGCTGGTCAAAGTCATGCATGTGCGCAGCACCATAGAAGATCGCTATGGACTTGGACCCTTTTTGTAATTGTTGTCGAAGAACAGATAAAGCAGCAGTGTTTCGGTCTGTAATTAACGATGACCCGTCTTCTCCACCAAAAGCTGTGGTCAATACTTCCATGTCAGAAAACTGCTCTGCGAGTAGTCGTTTCATTCGGAGTTCTCTATTTGATCCAAAAACAATGCCAAAGAGATCGCCGAGTGACAGGTCGGGTGAGTTCTTCTTTCCTTCTCCGTTCGCCCGATCCATGCTTTCCTGCATTAATTTTGAAAACATGGTCCACCATGATTCTCCCCTACGCTGCATTGCGGCGCTAAACTGTCGAGGTGAAAGATCTGCGTGGACAAAGTTCCGCGGCTTGTAATTTATCTCATCGAGTTGGAACTGGAGTCCTAGCAATTTCGTGAGTCCTTGCTGTGCCGTACCAATGGCTCCAGACGGCTTACCGCCAGCTTGTGGAATACGTGCATTTGGCGGAGCGACTAATTCATAGAGAACGGCGTCGTATGTCCGAAAAAGCATGTTTAGAGTTGAAAAGTATTCTCTTTCACCAATATGTACAGCAGCAACAAGATCCACATGAGTTGGCTGGTCAGACTTGTTCTGCCCGTGGCCGTATCGCACGACAGCAGTTTCAAGAGCGACTGGGCCACCATCCTCGTTGCGGTGAAGGCGTAAGAACTGAGGAGACTCACTAGGTTTTGAAGGTAATGGTGGGTCGGCTGCAGAAACAGAAAAAATCGTAGCTATGGCAACGTAGGCAAGAACTGAAGGTGGCGTCAAAAAGGTCCGCATGGCAGTTTGTCTCTGAGAGGTTTGTAACACTTTACTTTAGCAGGCTTTCTTCCACTCGTTCCGTGGGGGAGCTCATTGCAGAATGGTAGGGCGGGTGAAATAGGGGGCTTGTCATTCAGAATAATCGTCATTGTTTCTCAACTTTAGTCAATGCGAATGATCGTTAGGACCGATACCAGAGAAGAATCCGCAGGTGCGGATCGATTTGGATACTGATCCTTGGGACGACTGAGCAATGGTTATTCAGAAGCATTTTTTGAGTCTTATTACAAGGTTTTCACGCGTTGCTGTTACGGTGATGCTGAGCGTGGCAATGACTGGGATATCTGGTCCGTGGATGTCAAAAACGACCGCCAGCGATTGGATGCCAATGTTGCCGGATCAGGACTTTTATGACTTCCAGCTATTCGCACCACCTGATTTAGGTTCATACAACATGTATGAACGCGACGATGATGGTGTCTACTTTAAATACGATCGTCTGTTTTGGGGTATCACTATTCCTCGAACTGTCCGGACAGCTGAGACTGACAACGGAACTGCAATTATTCCGACGCAACCAATATCTCCTTTTACGATTGTTGACCTAAATAACGACTATTTGGAATTTTCACGGGACAATCCGATTGTTGTTCAGACGACAGAAGACAACGCACAGACAGAAGTTAATACGCTTGATAATATTTCATCGAATACCACTCTTTTTGAAGTTGGCTCAGATCCACTTCGACTTGATCTCAATACAAGTTGGATGCGAACCAAGATGACAATGGGAAATCGATATGAGGGAGGTTGGTCGTATGGCGGTCGGGGTGTCAACATTTCCTACTTCCAGATTGGCAAGCAGGAACAGACCTTCGGTACATCGAGTGAGTTCGCGGTTAATTCACCGACACAGACATTCACATTTGAAACATCTCTGGCCGGCGGTGGTGCTGGTGGCGGTGGTGGTACTGGTGGCGGTGGTACTGGGGGTAGTTCAGGAACGACTGTTTCCCTTGAAACCACAACCGACAGTCCACAGCCCGATCATGTGATAACTCAGAATCTCTTCCAAAAAAATGCAACACAAATCAATTCTGCTGGAGTTTCACTGACGCTGCGGAAACAGTTGGGGAGACGAAAGGGATCAACACGACTCACCTATGCCCTGGGGCCACGCTTTGTCCAGCTTGAAGATCGGTATGAGCTTGACTATGTGAGTTTTCAGAACACGTTTAATACTCAGGCTGGTGGTGGGGGTGGTACAGGCGGTGGTACAGGCGGTGGTACGGGAGGCACGACAGGCGGTACCACAGGCGGCACGACGGGCGGCACCACAGGCGGGAACAACAACACCGGCGGGAACAACAACACCGGCGGGAACAACAACACCGGCGGGAACAACAATACAGGTGTGACTGGTCCTGGGGGTGATGTTCAGCAGACCTTTACGACAAGTATGGGAGGGGCCGGAATGCTCGGTATAACGACCGGAGATCTCCCCTCGACTATTACAGGAGACGGGCCAGGGTCAATCTTTCAGACAGCACAGTGGGATACATTTACGTCCAATAATATGGTTGGCCCTGAATTCGGCATGATGTTTGAGGGTAGTCAGGGAGCGTGGGACTGGTACGCAGGCGGTTCATTTACAGCCGGATTCAACTGGCAGAATAATATTTATAAAGGCGCGAATTTGCCCCAGAATCTGGGGGCAGATTATCTGAGAACCAATTTTGCTGGAGGTGGCGTAACCACGGTAAACTTCTCTTCACCAGCACAGGGAAACGATTCAACTTCGGTGGTTTCTGTTCCAACAAGTCCATTAATCGTTCAAGTATTTCCTACAGGTCAATCAGCTGCGACAAATTCAGCAGAACATGACTTCTCGTTCTCTCCTATTGGGGAATGGAGGTTTGGAGGGCGTTACCGAATCTCAAAAGCAATCAGTTTTAATTTTGGTTATACGGGCATGTGGTTATCACAAATTGCCCGTGCTAGTTCGAACACCGCATATCGGAGCGTTATCAAGCGGAATCCTGCAGCTGCTAGGAATCAAACAGCAATTATTGAAGACAATGTTGCTACAAACCCTGGTGCGACTGCAATCGTTAATCCACAAGGGTTTGTAACAGGCTATACGACGACTCCAGTAGCTGCTCTTCCGCCACTTACTGGGGGAGCTCGTTATGTGCCAGCAACGATCACTTATGGTAATGGGAATGGTGCCCGTACCGTGCGAAACCCCGAAGAATTTCTGGAATTGCAGGAGACAGCGTATACACAACAAGTACCAGGGAATTCCGGCAATGAGTATGTGTTTACAAACGGAATCGATTTTGGTCTAGAAATAAAATACTAGGGTTTCGTTCCTGGTACATAATTTCATGGCTGGGTTATCTGTTTCCCGCTGCTATCCATTCTGCCGTCGCACCACGAGTTTTGGTTTCTGCAAGACGCTTGAGAAGAGGGCTCCAAAATGTTGTATTGGAAGCCGTTTGGATCTTTTCTGGTAATTCAGTGGGCAGACCCTTCTGGTCAACCTGCACAAATCCAAAAAGTCCATCCATCCATGGCAGATCTCCGTTAGCCAGAGGCATGCCCACAACACCGACAACGATATGACATTGTCGCACCTGCAGAATAGCCCCTTGTATTTCAACAAGGGTGCCCACAGGTACAGTCCGACGGCACTCCACGCTCAATACTCGTCGCAGCATGAGGTTCGCCTCGGGTCCAACACCTCGTGTAGCGGCTGCATAAGCAGCCTCAAGACCATATTTTAAGAGACTGCCGGCATAAAGCGTGCCATAGTGGTTCGCATCTGCAGGGAGTACAAGTCGGTGTGTAGTCGTTTCATGGTTTTCGGACATCCATCCGTTATAGCGATGCATTCCAACAAAAACATAGTCCACCTGGTTGGCCGGTGATTAGTGTGTGCTTTTATTCTCGACTGCCGAAGAATGGCGTGCAATTATGTCACTGTTGGTCTGCAGTGATTAAGCAACTGAAACAGGAGGGTTTTTTTCACGTAGGTGGGCAGCATACGACGGATCAATTTTGAGGAGTTCTTCTCGCACGGCAGTCACGGTTTTCTTTATTTGATCCGACGTGTGATTTGCTGTGATAAAGAATCGAAGTCGTGCCGCTTTCTCTTCAACGGCAGGATACAAGATCGGCTGCACATTGATGCCTCGTTCAAACAGCGCCCGTGACAACTTCAGGCTGTTAATTGAGTTGCCCAAGATGACGGGTACCACGCCGGACCCACCGGAAGCTCCAGTATTCAGCCCAGCTTTCCCTGACAGTTCGATAAAAAGTTTTGCATTTTCCTGAAGTTTTGTGACTCGCTGTGGCTCATTTTTGAGCAGACGCAGAGCTCCCAAAGCAGCACCCGCTGCTGGTGGTGGTAGGCCAATTGAGTAAACAAACCCCGGCACAGTGTATTTCAGCCACTCAATAAGCGTGGAAGATCCAGCAATAAGCCCACCACAACTACCAAATGCCTTTGATAACGTCGCCATCCAAATATCAACATCCTTTGGATTCACTCCGTAGTGCTCGCCAATTCCTCGTCCAGTAGGTCCCATCACCCCGAGTGAGTGGGCCTCGTCTACCATAAGAAGTGCCTTGTGTCGTTTTGCAAGGCCGATGAATTGGGGAAGATCAGCGAAGTCGCCATCCATGCTATAGATGCCCTCAATAACAACAAGAACGCGTCGGTATTGGCTCCGGAGTTCCGCAAGCATGGCTTCTGCTGCTTCAAAGTCATTGTGTGGAAAGGGCCTTCGACGAGCACCTGAGAGAATGGCGCCTTGGAGTAGGCTGTTGTGGGCGAATGCGTCGTGGAGTACGAGATCACCCGGGCCAACCACATGGCCAATAACTGTTTCGTTTGTTGCGTGACCTCCAACCATTGTGACGGCATCTTCCGTGCCAATGAAGTCAGCAAATGCTCTTTCAAGTTCTTGGTGGATTGTTTTTTCCCCAGAGACGAGCCGACTTGCTGAGACACTTGTCCCAAATTGGTCAAGGGCGTCTTTTGCCGCCGCGGTCACAACTGGGTCACCAGACATTCCAAGGTAGTTGTAGGACGCCCAGCTAATGAGTTCACGACCATCAATCGTTGTCTTGTCAGTTGTTTTTCCTTCGTGCACGCTGAAGTAAGGGTTCTGGAGGCCTGCATTCCGAACCATTGTAAAATTCTGTTGAAGAGCTCGCACTTCTGGAAATTGTGAGATGTCATACGAGTCGGGAGTGATCTCTGCCACAATACGGGCAGAATGGGAATGTTTATGACCCTCAAGTGGCATGTGGTCAAGAATTGCCTCTGTGACTTCACGACATGTTTCAATAGTGGGCAAGACCTGTTCCGGGAAGCGTGCACCAAATGCTTCTTCGAGACTTGAAACAATTTCCATTCGTTCAAGTGAGTCGAGACCAAGTTCGACGATGTTTGTGTCTAGAGTGAGGTTGCCGGCACGTTCCTTCGCTATTCTTTGAACATGATCAAAAACAGTTTGAACAACTTCAGTTGGAAGTTCTCTGTCTGGTCTATGGCCGCGAGAGTTCTCTCCAAGAGGCCGCTGCCGCGCAAGCCTTGGGGGCTCAGGAGAAGAAGTTTCTTTGGTTGATTCCAGCCAACTAATGTACTGTTCGATGACAGCGAGCGACTCATCTGAGAACTGACGTCGGCACGCATGTCGCTGAATCTTCCCGCTTGAAGTTTTTGGAATGCTGTTTGGTCGCACTAAAACAATAGCTTCCGTCGCAACTTCATGCTCAGTAGCAAGACGCTTACGAATGGCGTCGAATGCGGCCAGAACGTCCGCCTCCTCTCGCTTGCCTCGTTCCAGTTCTGCCACGATGACGACTCGTTCTCGGCCATCTATATCTACAGCAAAGGCTGCGACACAGCCTGGCCGAATAAGGGCACTTGCTTCCTCCGCAGAATGTTCAAGGTCTTGAGGGTAGTGATTTCTTCCTCTGATAATTATCAGATCTTTTAGTCGGCCGGTGACAAAAAGTTCTCCATTGTCAAAGAATCCAAGGTCTCCAGTCCGCATGTACGGTCCTTGGTTCGGCTTCCATCGCCCAACCTGTCCTGCCGTGGTTGCAGGCAGCTTAAGCATTGCTTGAAAAGTGGATTTGGTTTCATCAGCACGATTCCAGTATCCCTGTGCAACACTTGGGCCACTTACCCAGATTTCACCAACTCGATCAGGTGGAAGTGGCTCAAAGGTTTGCGGGTCGACAATTAAAACATCCTGTCCATCCAGTTCCCGTCCACTGCCAACAAATTGTCGTGCATCGGGGGAAGAGTTTTCATTGAGAGTGACAATTCCAGTCTCGACTGAAAGCGGGTCGAAACGATGAATGACTGGTGGCTCGAATTTCATGCCACCAGTTACCATCAATGTGCTCTCTGCTAATCCATAGCATGGATAGAAGGCCTCGTTTCGGAAGCCACTGATTGCAAAGGCCTCAGAAAATGCCTTCATTGTTTCGGCTCGAACTGGCTCGGCACCATTAAATGCGAGTGACCAACTCGACAGATCGAGAGACGCTCGCTGTTCGGGCGTTGTCTTTCGGACGCAGAGTTCATAGGCAAAATTTGGGCCACCGCTAATTGTCGCTCTGTATTTGGCAATTGCTTGCAGCCAACGGAGTGGTTTTTGAAGGAATGCAACCGGAGACATCAGGACGTTGAATTTGCCACCATAAAGCGGAACGAGAATTCCCCCAATTAGCCCCATGTCATGAAAGCTTGGTAGCCAAAAGACTCCTGATTGGCTTCGGGTAATTTCGAAGGCTTGCATAATACGGAGAGAATTATGCAACAGGTTTTCATGACTCAGCATGACGCCCTTTGGGGTGCCAGTAGAACCGCTTGTGTACTGCAGAAAAGCAAGCGTGCTGCCCTTAATGTCAGGGCGATTCCACCGATTCGACCATGATTGGTCGAGTTCATCATTGACTTGCCATACGAGATGTTCAAGGCTCGGTGCGGAGGCCTTAAGAGACTCGAAACGGTCGAGGACATCTCGGGTAGTGAGCGCTACAGAAGCATTTGCGTCAGCTGCAATAGCTTCAATCCGTTCAACCGAGCGGTTTTTGCGTGGAGGATATGCGGGAACGGCAATAGCACCCCCGTAAAGGCAGCCCATGAATGCGGCGATAAAATCAAGGCCGGAAGGGTAGAGAAGCAGGACTCGTTTGCCTGACATGTCCTGGTCCATCAACCAGGCACCAATTGTTCGAGCTTTCTGGTCAAGTTCAGCGTACGTAATGTTGAGTTCTTCGTTTTCCCCATCGACGAGAAATGTAAATGCTCTGTCGTGAGGGCGATACGCCGCTCGTTGACGCAAAAGGTCAACAATGGTTGGGGCAAAAGAGCCTTCGGGTAAAGGGGTCGGATTCACGTCTAGAAGGCTCTCCTGACCAACTCCCTCGGCAAAGGAGACCTTTCATGCCGGGCAGCAAGGTATCAGTTGTTGGTGAACTATGGCCCGCCTGGCCCTGGCACACTACGGCTCGCTCCACTTCCTCCATGGAACTTTCGTGACGCATCCGGCGACACTTTTGATGAAATCCGCTGGGAAATCTTCAACTCATTTTAAAATCGGCAGAAACTTCCTGTCAGCAAGAAAGTATAGCGGGGGAGTTGGTGTAATCGATACTTTCGTCGCGACCAGCCCTGTATAACACGGAAGATCCAACACTTTTCAGGCCCACGTGCGGCCGCTGGCACGTTCTGCCCGTTGAGCAAACCCACCAAGAAGGACCCCGATAAGGTCCCAGCGGTCATGTCTTCTCACTTCAACGTCACCTTGTTCATTGACTCGGACAAGGCAGGTCTCGGTGAGCCCAACTTGTTGGAGTTTCTCTGGTGAAACCTCATCTGGTTCAATCATGCTCATTAATGCGTGGCCGGTCATTTCAATAAATTTCATAGTAGAGCACTCTTTCCCTTGCCGTTTAAGCATGGCATGTCTTAGTTGTGGTTACTCAGATGTGTGTACTTAGAATATCTCAACGAGTGAATGAAGAGGGTGTTTCTCAGAAGAATACGACTGCCGGCGTGGTGCTGGTTTTTTTCATTCGGCTTCTTCTACGGTATCACGAACGTGAAAACTCATGTTCAAGGTGTACAAATGTGTCAGGGTCAATCGACTCGGCACGTATGTTTTTTTCAAGTCCAAACGTGTCGTACAGCCGATCAATTCGGCTCACTGCGTCAGGACTTTTTTTCCCTCCTGCTAAAGTCACGAGAACACCACGTAACACCTTCCTGCGATGGCAAAAGATATCGCGGACAAATGTGTGGAACCGTGGCAGGTCAGAGATCTGTGCCCGTCGATGTTCTTCTAGATCTAATCGCACGATTGCCGAGTCGATCTTGGGTCGAGGCCAGAATGCTGCAGGCGGAAGGACTCGAATAATCTCACTCCGGCATTGCGAACCAATCCAAATGGAAAGCGCGTTGTAAGAATGATGGCCAGCTGAAGCAGTCATGCGATCAGCCATTTCGTATTGAACAGTTACAGTGGCAGAAGAAAAGGGCCTCGTTAGCAAGAGATTTGAGATGACAGGTGTAGCGACACAATAGGGAAGATTTGCGACAAGAAGAAAACGCCCTTTTTTGCCAGCTGCCTGTCGTTGTTTCTCGGCTTCGTCCAATGCGCTGAGAACGTGAGGCGATAACCTGTTTTTGCCAGCTAAAACGTCTGTGTTGACGAGGTTGACGTTGTCAGCATCGATGAGCCGGTCGCGAGCCAACGTCGCAAGTCGACTGTCAATTTCAATTGTGACAACCCGATATGCAGAGCGAGCAAGCCGTTCCGTGAGTGCGGCAGTGCCACTGCCAACCTCAAGGACAATGTCGTCAGGTTGTATATCAGCTGTCCGCTCAAGCAGGTCGAGCAGGTTTAAGTCAACAAGAAAGTTCTGGCCTTTTTTAGTGTCAATTGAAAAGCCAACTTCTGAGAAAAGCTTTTTCAGATAAGCAGTAGTTTGTCGAGTGGCCTGTGAAGCCGCAACACTTTGTTCACTCTTTGCGTTTTCGTCAGCTGTAGGCGAGCTGTCCTGACGCTTTCGGCCAGATCGTTTTTTGTGCACCGTCTTCGGTCGTCCCCGGCCTAATTTTTTCATGAACGTGCTTCCAGCCAACGGCAGACATATTTGGAAATAAGGTCAGTTTCGAGGTTTACTTCGTCTCCAACAGCAAGTTCTCCCAAAGTAGTGTGGCTTAGGGTGTGCGGGATGAGGGCGACGCTGAAAGATGTCTCGTTGACGTCGACTACGGTCAGGCTCACTCCATCAACAGCGACTGATCCCTTTGCTGCCAACTGTGCAAGCAAGTTTTTTGGGCATGTGAATCGACATGTGACCCAATCCTTTTCCTGGATTCGGTCTTCGAGAATACCGAGGCCATCGATGTGACCAGTTACGAGATGGCCATCGAGTCGGTCCTGAAGCGTGAGAGAGCGTTCAAGGTTAATTGAATCAGCCGCTTTACAAGTTCCAAAATTCGTACGCTGTATTGTTTCAGGGCCGAGCTGGAACTCAAGCGTTTCTCCGTCTGTTTGCACCACTGACAGACAACAGCCATTCGTACAAATACTGTCACCGATGCGTACGCCCTGAGCCAAGGGGCCAGCGTGCACAGCAAGCCGTACGCCGGGTGGCTCATGGGCGATGCTGTTTATCGAACCGAGGTATTGCACGAGACCTGTAAACATTAAGAAGTTGTCCTTCGAAGAGTACTCAGCAGAACCATATTCTTTTTTACCGTCGAATAGTTCGGGAAGATAGCCAGGCACTCACAGGATTTTTCCTTCCGGCTGACCAGAAGCTTGATTCGTAGCGGTCGTGCGACCTGATACGGTTGTGGTGGCTCCAGCGACGACGACTTCGACCGTGCGCCAAATAGCTTTTTTCTGCATGATCCTGCAATGACTACGAGTACGCATGCACAGTTTCGCTCATCCCCTTGCGTGAGAGTCTCCGGTTGCCACAATACGACGTTGTCGATTGTTTTGAAGCCGATACATTTTGAATACTGAGGAGTTCCCCAACTATGTCCACGATTGTTGACGTTCATGCCCGCCAGATTCTCGACAGTCGCGGGAACCCTACAGTTGAGGTTGATGTCTGTCTTGCCGATGGAACATTCGGACGAGCCGCAGTGCCGTCTGGTGCAAGTACAGGTGTTCATGAGGCATGGGAGAAAAGGGATGCCGACAACAGCACGTACCTTGGCAAGGGTGTCCTTGAAGCAGTTGAGAACGTGAACAACCGGATTGCTGAAGAGCTCGAGGGTTGTGACGCACTTGATCAGACTGGCATCGACATGCGGATGCTTGAGTTGGATGGAACTTCAAACAAAAAAACACTTGGTGCAAATGCAATACTAGGGGTTTCATTAGCAACAGCTCATGCCGCTGCTGAACACTGTGGTGTCCCACTGTATCGCTATCTTGGTGGCACAACGGCAAGGCTTCTGCCCGCTCCCATGATGAATATCATTAATGGAGGCGCGCACGCAGATAACCCCCTTGATGTTCAGGAATTCATGGTAATGCCTTTGGGTTTCGATACATTTGACGAAGCGTTGCGTGCTGGCGTCGAAACATTTCATGCTCTTAAAAAAGTGCTGAGTGAGAAAGGCCTTGCTACATCTGTTGGAGACGAGGGCGGCTTTGCACCACAGATCGGGAGTTGCACCGAAGCACTTGAAGTCATACTCACGGCAATTGGTAATGCCGGATATCAACCTGGCTCGCAGATTGCCATCGCGCTGGATGTTGCAGCAACAGAACTGTATGACGAGCCCGCGGGTACCTACGCAATTGAAGGAAAAACACTGGATTCAGCAGGAATGGCAGATTTTCTGACTGACTTGGCCGGAAAGTATCCAATTATGTCCATAGAGGATGGATTCTCTGAGGATGACTGGGAGGGCTGGAAAATCATCAGCGATAAGATTGGTGAAAAAGTTCAGCTTGTCGGCGATGACCTTTTCGTTACGAATTCGGAGAGACTTGGCCGTGGTATTGCTGAGGGCATCGCCAACAGCATTCTTGTAAAAGTGAATCAGATCGGCACGCTCACTGAGACAACTGCTGCAGTCATGCTTGCCCACCGTTCAGGCTATACCTCAATTGCCAGCCACCGCAGTGGTGAGACAGAAGATGCCACGATTGCAGACTTGGCAGTTGGTTTATCGACGGGACAGATAAAAACCGGGTCAGCATCTCGAAGTGATCGGGTAGCAAAATACAACCAATTGTTACGAATTCAGGAATCGCTCGGTGACGGAGCCTTGTATGCAGGTCGAGACGTAAGACTTCGATGGCCGGGCATGTGCTAGTAGGTGGCAGTGCCGCGATTCGGTGGGGTACTCGCATTCGGTCTATCTGTCTTGATGAAATACTTCACAGTGCAGCATCACAATTGAAGGTGGGCTGATGGAGAATAATGACACCCCTACTTCGGCCTTTCGGCTGATTGATAGCCCTTGGTTATGGGGGCTCATGTTCTCGTTGATGGCACTTGTTGGCTTGGGGCTTATTCGTCCAAAGTTTGATGTCCGACAAAGTCAAATTGAAGGGCGCTTCTTAGGTCGTAGACAGTCGACTGTCGAACGCTGGCGGCGACAATCAGGACTCAAGGAGATCGACCTTGCCGATTCTGCGGTTGACCCTTCAACAGTGAAGCCAAAACGTATTGTTCCTCTATGGACCCTTGCATCGGCTGCAACGATTTCAGTGTGCGGCTGTGGATACATGCTTTATCGCGAGTGGCGAAAAAAAGAGAACGCTCGATAAACTGCTGGTTATTCCAGCAGCAGGGGCATTGCCATGTTCAGACTATCCGGCTGCAGCAACTGGCCGAAGAGATGGGAAACGGATTGTAATACCTGTTCCCTTACCAATGCTGCTTTCTACACGAATGCGGCCTTTATGTGACTCGATTATCTCTCTGCAGGCGGTGAGTCCAAGGCCAGTGCCTCCCTTACCCGTTTCATCAGGACCGGCTTTTGTTGAAAAGTTTGCGTCAAACATTTTCTGCATAACTTCTCGAGACATGCCACAGCCCATATCACGAACGAGCAGACTCACAGATTGTCTGGCCGGGGTCGTAGCGATACGAAGAATGAGACGTCCGCCATCGGGCATTGCCTGCCGGGCATTGACTAGAAGGTTCAAGAGTACCTGTTGAAGTTGGCCCGGGTTGGCTAAGACTTTAGGAACTTCTGAAAATTCTCGTTCGACTTGTACCCGATATTTCATCATCTCACGTTCAAGCAAGACGAGTACTTCTTCAGTCAAGCTTACAAGGTTCACTGGTTCCATACGATTGGATGACCGATGACTGCGAGACATTGAAAGAACACTCGCTGTTATCTTAGCTGCCCGTGTGCTGGCAGAGAGAATGCGATTGAGGGCCTTGTCGCGGGTTTCTTTGTCTGGATGCCTTATACCAAGCCGGGCGTAATTGAGAATGGTTGTCAAGGCATTATTGAATTCATGGGTTGTCGTTCCGAGGAGTTCTCCCAAGGTGGCCTGTTTCCGGGCTTCGAGGAGTTGTGCCTTGAGGGATTCAATCTCGGTCACTGATGGGGAGATTGCGGCCGACTGTTCGACAGAATCACCCCTTGGATGGGGTGCATCAGGCGTGTGGCCGGCTATGTGCATGAATATTCCAACAAATGAAAGGCAAATACAAGAAAGGCTGTTTCAGGCATTTTTATGCAAAAACACTCTTCTTTATCCATCGACGATCTCTCGTGAGCACTTCATTTCGATAGAAGCGAACATTTTTTGCCACTTGACCGTTGAAGTCACTGTGAGTCGCTCAGGTTTATCCGTTCCGTATTGATGCTCTGAGTTCTGTAAGTGTTCCCTTCTGGGTTTCCGGCAGGATATGCTTTTATTGCCAGTTCAGGTTTACCGAATGGGTGGATTAGGCGAACATAGAGTTCATCCTTGAGGAGTTGTGTTGAATGAAACGAAAAGCTTTTACGCTCATTGAGTTATTAGTGGTCATTGCGATCATCGGGCTTATGATCGGTTTGTTGCTTCCGGCGGTACAACAGGCCCGTGAAGCTGCTCGGCGTGCGTCGTGTAAATCAAATATGAAGCAGATAGGTATTGCCTTCAATTTGTATCTTGATCGAGTCAATCGTGGCAAGTTTCCAGTGGCAGCTCAGATGCCAAGTCTCGAGCCCACATTTTACACAAGTGGCAGCCGTCCTCTTTATCCGACTATTGTTTCTCAGCTTGGTTCGTATATCGAAAATCAAAAGGGAACATTCCGCTGTCCATCAGATATAACGTACTTCGAAAGAAATCCTACGTCACAAGCGGTGCTAGATGCTCAGAGTGCCCTTGCGTCGATACCAGATTCGGAGAAGCCGGAAGAGTACAAGCCGGCAAATCTTTCCTTGGAGGGAACCAGTTACGAGTACCCACAGCGACGCCTCACGACGTCTGATCTTAAGTCCCCATACAACATACGTGGTAAGACTCGTGAGGAAGCCCTTTCTTCCCGCCGCACCGGAGATAATCTTGCCTCATCGAAGCTGTGGATTCTCTACGAGTTTGCTCCCTTTCATGGAGGAGGAGTAGGTTCACTTTTTGGCAGTTCCCAGACCGAATACAACAATCCAGATGATGGCAACAACTGGAGTGTTCCGGATGGGGCACGCGTTTTTCTTTATCTTGATGGCCACGTTGAGAATAAGTAAGCAATGGCAAGCTCTTCCAAGAAAAAAACAGGTGACAGTTCTGGG
The DNA here is from genome assembly GCA_016776925.1 of Pirellulales bacterium. Taxonomy (GTDB): domain Bacteria; phylum Planctomycetota; class Planctomycetia; order Pirellulales; family UBA1268; genus UBA1268. The sequence goes on from JADHSL010000009.1 coordinate 46,712, forward strand.
AGTAACAGGTGGTGGCTACCTGCTCTATTTCTCACGGTATTTGTCATCGCTATTTCCGCTTATTTTCTTCTTCGTCCTCGCGACTACTCCAATGATCCACAAGTCGTTGAAATTCGTGAGATTCAGGAAGAGGCTAGGAAGCGTTATTTGTCGAACGGTGGGCCTTCGACGAAAGCTGAAGCAAGGGCATTCGTGCAGTCGATGGAACAAGTCCGAAAAAAAATGGAAGGTTTGCCTTCCGATGCGCGTCGTGAACTCTATCGGGGGGGAGGTAATGTTTTCTATTCCTCCATGCGGCAACGAATAGATGACTACTTTAATGCTTCTCCTGCCGAGCGGCAGCGAGTACTCGATCAACAGATTCGTCAATCGGATCTGATGAGTAACGCATTCTCGGAGGCTCGTGCTGCCCGTGCGGCCGAGGAAAGCTCGGAAAACGGTTCGGCGAGAGAAGGTCAGTCGAGCAATGGTCAGAGCAATGGTCAGAGCAATGGTCAGAGCAATGGTCGGTCGTCATGGGCGAATCGGCCACAAGGTGACCGTAATGAATGGTTCAAAGATCGAATTCTTGATAGGACCACACCGGAGCAACGTGCTAAATACGTGGAGTACCGTCGTGCAGCGTCTGAGCGTCGCGAGGAATTAGGGCTTCCAGCAGGTTGGCCTTAAGTCGTCAGGCTTCATTCAGTTGTGGTGGATAATACAGTATTAAAAAAATGGTTGACACTTTAGGACTTCTAGCTGAAGCAATCCAATTAGCATGTGAATTGGGTTACGACGTTCGAGAAGAACCGCTTGGCGATACTGCAAGTGGTGAGGTGCGTATTGGTGCTTCCCGACATATTCTCTTAAACGTTTCAGACCTTCCCGCTGACCAATTAGAGCAGCTTACGAAAATCCTGGCAGCTGATGACCGTTGGAAGACTGTGCCGGTAAGTCACCTCCTGAAGCGAACACTTCGTGGTGACTGACTTCCCACGAAGAAGTGGCTCTACAGTTTTTTCTCAGCTGTGCGGTAAAGCTGTTTGTTGTTAATAAATTGTTCTACATTCCGTGGAGTGCGGAAACGTATGCTGCGTCCGGCTGCTACTGCTTTTCGTATCTGGTTTGCCCGGATGCCAATGCCAGGAACCTGAATTCGCTCTGCCTTTATTTGTTGTGACTGCTTGTTACTCAGTAGAGCTTTGAGCTGAGGTTCTTGAAGTGTCTTTTCAATATCATCAATGCCGTGACGTTCAATCGCAAGAATCCTAACAATGCCCAGGATTTCCTGTGGTTTTCTCCATGAGGGGAGGTCCCTCAGAGCATCGGGTCCGAGTATGAGTGAAAAGCGATCGTTTGGGTGTCGAGCAACGAGGTCGCTCACTGTGTCGACGGTATAACTAATCCCACCGCGGTCACATTCATTTAGAGAAAAGTCAAGCTTGTCATGGCTTGCCAAAGCGAGTCTCAACATTTCAATCCTGTCCTCAGGGCACGCCAGCGGACTGTTTTGTTTGTGCGGTGGGGTCGCCGCAGGCATGAAGAGTACGCGGTCAAGGTGGGCCTGTTCAAGACAGCACTCCGCTATGATCAGGTGTCCGAGATGGACCGGATTAAAGCTACCTCCGAAGATTGCCAGTTCTTTTGCCATGACTGCCGCTTTTTGCGCGTATTTCGTTACTATCTGTGGTAGGTAGCCCACCCACTCGTGTTCTTAGTTGTACTGTAAATATGCCGTCTGATTCGTCACCTCAGCGAGAACTTTTTACGAATCGCCCAGCTTGGGAAGAGGATGACGTACGGAATGGCGTGATTGCAACTGTTGTGTTGCCAGAGGGGGTTGAAAAGCCACTTGATTATCTTGTGCCAAACGATTTGGTTGCAGAGGTGGAGCCTGGTCGTCGTGTTCACGTGCCTCTTGGTAAAGGTAATCGGCGAAGATTGGCGTACTGTGTTGCTGTGCGACATGGAGAGTTGCCACAGCATCCACTGAAGTCTGTGGTTGGAGTAGAGGATGAGAAGCCACTTCTTTCAGAACGGATGCTCGAACTCACAGGCTGGATGGCTGATCGCTGGATGGCGCGTCGAGGTGATGTGCTTGAAGCGGTACTTCCTGCTGGAGTGCGTTTACGGCGTCAAGTGAAACGAGTGCCGTTGTTGGTGTCGACAGGAGAGCAGGGTAATCGTCGTCCGACAAAAAATCAAAAAAAGATTCTTGACGCTGCAAGTCACCCCATACCGTTCGATGAACTCCTAAAAGTTACTGGAGTTTCGCGTGGTGTTGTTCATCGTCTGCTCAAGGCAGGTCTGTTGTTAGAGAGTGGGTCGATTGAACGTGACACCCAAACAGAGTCCGTAAATGATGGGTTTGTCAGTGATGAATTGCCAGTACTTTCTTCTGATCAAGAGAAGGCCCTGGAAGCGATTCTGCAGCCATTGCAACAAGGCGAGCATGAGACAGTCGTGTTATTTGGTGTGACTGGAAGTGGCAAAACAGAGGTTTATCTAAGGGCAGTTACAGAAACTGTCGCGAATGGCAAGCAAGCGATCGTGCTCGTTCCAGAAATCAGTCTTACGCCACAGACCTGCGACCGCTTCCGTTCGCGTTTTGGTAAAGTAGCGGTGCTCCATAGTCATCTTACGCCAGCCGAGCGTCATACTCATTGGCGAGAGATTGCTGCGGGGCGTGTCAATGTAATTGTTGGTGCTCGCAGTGCGATTTTTGCTCCCGCTCCGCGTCTGGGTCTCATCGTTATCGATGAAGAACACGAAAATTCCTTTAAGCAGGCGACTTCCCCTCGCTATCACGCCCGGGATGTTGCTGAATGGATTGCACGAAAAGAAAAAGTTCCTCTTGTGCTCGGGTCAGCGACACCTTCTCTTGAAACTTTTGCGCGATGTCTATCGGGTGATTGGAAAATGTGCCGAATGCCGGGGCGAGTTGGCGGATCAGAACTGCCTGCAGTTTTGACAGTTGACTTGCGAGATAGGAAGGCTCGTTCCAAAGGTGCAATAAGTCCACGATTGGCGGCGGGCATTGAATGGGCATTGAATGCTGGTGGTCAAGTCATGTTGCTTCTCAATCGGCGAGGATTTGCGACTCATCTGCAATGTAAATCATGTGGTCATGCCTTGCATTGTCCACAGTGTGCTTTGGGTCTCACGCTGCATCAGCCCGGCAACCGAGGGATATGTCATGGCTGTGGTCTTGTGACGGCAGTGCCTGAGTCCTGTCCCTCCTGTGGAGTCCAGGAGATCGTTCATCGCGGGACTGGCACACAGCGATTAGAGGATCAAGTACGGTCGCAGTTTCGAGGGATTCGGGTGGCGCGTATGGATACCGATACCATGCGTACTCGCGGAAGCCACGAAAAGACACTCACAGCTTTTCGTAAGCACGAGATTGATTTGCTGGTTGGAACACAGATGATTGCGAAAGGTCTCGATTTCCCGAATGTAATGCTTGTCGGAGTCATCAATGCAGATGCGGCACTTCATCTAGCTGATTTTCGTGCCTCTGAACGGACGTGCCAACTTGTCACTCAGGTAGCCGGACGGAGTGGTCGCGGGCCTCGTGGTGGTCGTGTGGTTGTTCAAACAAGCACACCTGAGCACCCTGCAATGCGGGCCGCTGCAGTTCATGATTACGAAGCATTTGTTCAAAGCGAACTCCCGATTCGGGAATCTCTTCTCTATCCTCCGTTTGGGAGTGTTGTACGAATCGTTGTTCGAGGGGCTGTCAACGACGCTGCTGCCGATTGGGCGAAGTATCTCGTTCAACGACTTACTAAAAGTGCACAGGAAAATGACACGATTCGGATTCTAGGCCCGGCGCCAGCACCAATTTCCCGTATTCGTGATCGCTATCGTTGGCATCTGCAGGTGCATGGGCCAGACCCAGAGATGCTCCGAAACCTTGTCCGTCGGAGCACGGCTGGTCTCAAAACGCCAAAAGAAATCGCCTGGATTGTTGATGTTGATCCAGTTGAAATGCTTTAAGTTCTGCATCGAGGCACTGCTGCCAAATCCTGAGTTCGTGAATTTCTTTGAATGTAATTTCATGCATTGGAAGCGTGCTATCGCGATCAGGTGATATAGATTTCGCGGACTTCCCGGCGATGCGGTAAGATACGAGCAGAGGTAGTACTACATGGCGTATCAGTCATTTAAAGAAATTCTTGGTGAAACGAGTCTGGAGAGAAAATGTCGCTTTCTCTTTGGTCTTTGTTTGCTTCTGCTTATTACGGGAAGTTTTTGGTGGTACGGCCAACGGACTGAGGAAATCGTCTTTACGACAACAAGGAGCACCGGAAGACACCTTGTTGACGCGGTGATGATCAATCATCACTGGAAAAATCTTGAGGCCGACAAGAAGTACACGAATCCGATTGAAACACTCGGCAAGATGCTTCAAAATCAGCCCTACAGTTGGAGGATTCTTTCTCCGGATGCCTCGCCTGAGGAATTGGCCAGTTACACTCGACTTGATGCAGCTGTTCTCAATTATTTTGTTGAGAATCCGCCGCCGAAGAAAGGCGATGAATCCTCAACGAGCCTCTTGCCGACTTCAGACGATGAGTACCGAGAGTACCGGACTGCTGATAAGAAAGAGTACCACTATTATCAGCCAATTCGTGTTCAGCAGTCGTGTCTTATTTGCCATGAATTTCGTGGCAGTGTTCGGGGAAAAGATGGCGAGGATCCACCAACCAATCGTCAAGAATATGCCGATGGCGATCTTATGGCCATTGTAAAAGTTGTCATGCCAGATGGAATAACACGACAAGCAATAAATTGGAATCGTGCGATCCTGCTAGCGACAGCAATCATAACAGTGTTCCTCGCCATGCTTGCAGCCTATTTGATCGTGCGCTATGTCATTGTGAAGCCACTCGAGCATTTGCGGGATGTGAGTGACGAAGTCCGTCGTGGAAATGTTGACGCAAGGGCTGATATTCATACAGCAGATGAGTTTGAGGAACTCGGTGTGGCTTTCAACAGAATGCTTCGGGGGCTTGTTGAGTCTCAGGAGAAACTGAAAAAAGTGAATGGAGACCTTGATGGCAAAGTTGATGAGCTTGCGAGAGCCAATATGCATCTCTATGAAATGAATCGATTGAAGGGCGACTTTCTCGCCACCATGAGCCACGAGTTGCGGACGCCACTCAATAGTATTCTTGGTTTTTCCGATGTGCTTGGGTCCAATCAATTACTTGATGAGAAGCAGGTTCGGTATGTTGAAAATATTCGGAAGTCCGGCCGCATGCTGCTTGAGATGATTAATGATATTCTTGATCTCGCCAAGATGGAGGCAGGCAAAATGGATGTCCGGGCAACCAGTTTTGATCTTGGTTCTATTGTCTCGGCGCAATGTGACATGATTCGTCCGATGGCAGAAAAGAGGAAGATTGATCTCACGATAGTGGTGAGTGATGAGATTCTGAAGATTGAACAGGACCAATCAAAGTTGCAGCAAATTTTGTCCAACCTTCTGTCCAATGCCGTAAAGTTCACCCCAGAGGGTGGTCAGATTTCTGTTGCCGGAAAGCTGCTTGATGCCGAATACTTCGTACTCGAAGTTTCTGATACGGGGGTTGGCATTGCTGCTGAGGAACAACAGGCTATTTTTGAAAAGTTTAGGCAGAGCAGTGATTTTCAGGCGGGTGATGATGCAATGACGCGAGAGATTTCAGGGACCGGACTTGGGCTCTCAATTGTTCGGGAACTGTGTCGTTTGCTGGGTGGTGATGTTACTGTTGAGAGTCATCTGGGGCAGGGTAGTAGCTTTCGAGTTCGACTCCCTGTTTGTCTGAAAGCATGCGGCATGCCACCGGCGATTCCGATTGCTTCATCAGCCTGAAGCAAGGCTGGCAGTCGAAGGTGTTTCCTTCTTGAGTCAGACCTCATATTCTGAAATACGAGTTACAGAGACTAGTGCGACCATTCGATTCTTCAACTTCCATTTGATTAAAAAAGAAATGCCTGCTGAAAAAAAGAAAAAGCCTGAGGTTTTACTGTTCACCGACGGCGCGTGTAGCGGGAATCCGGGGCCGGGAGGATGGGCTTATATTCTGCGACACCCTGAAACAGGGCGCGAGACTTCAGCGCAGGGGAGTGAGGCGGATACGACAAACAACCGAATGGAGTTGACTGCTGCAGTTCAGGGTCTTCAGCAATTGAAGCGGCCGACGTGTGTCGAACTTGTAACCGATAGTGTGTACGTTGGGACAGGTCTTTCAGACTGGCTGCCAAAATGGAAAAAGCAGGGCTGGAAAAGAAAAGAGCGGGGACGCTTTGTGGCCGTCAAGAATGAGGATTTATGGCGAGAGTTGGATCGACTGGCAGCATCTCACAGCGTTATTTTTCAACATGTCGCGGGACATTCTGGGCATCCAGAAAATGAGCGGTGTGATGAAATGGCCGTTGCTGCATACCAGCCACTCTTGCCTGGTTCCAAGAAATAATGGGCCGGCATGTCGATCGAAGAAGAAAACACAGAAGATGCTGGTCAGGCTGAGACAGGCTCTGAACTCAGGACTCGCCTCGAACGGTTACCGGGTGTAGGTTCGATTCGAGCGGCCAAACTTGCGAAACTTGGCCTTGTTACTGTCCGTGATGCGCTGATGCATTTCCCACGAGACTATCGTGATTTTACTGGAAAGCATTGCCTTGATGAATTGGTTGAAGGTGAGCATGCATCTCTAGGGGGAACTGTTCTTTCTGCCTTTCTCCGGACGATATCCCGCGGCCGAACAATGCTGGCCGTAGAGGTTGAGACCGAGCAGGGACCAATGAGATGTGTGTGGTTCAATATGCCCTTTCTTGCACCCCGTTTCACAGTAGGCCGTCGATTCGTAGTAGCTGGCCAGCCTCGACGTAATGGCGCGAAGTGGGAATTTTCACATCCAGAGGTTCGGTGGCTGGATGAAGCGGAAGACAGTAGTCCCGTTGAGTGGCTTGCGGTGTATCCGCTCACGGAGGGGGTACTGCAATCTCACGTTCGATTGGCTGTACAGGCTGCCCTTAGTACGGCTGCAGATCATCTTGAAGAGTCACTTCCTAATTCTCTGCTGGAATCAAAGAACCTTATGTCGATTGGAGAGGCAATACGCTCGATTCATTGTCCTGAGAGTCGTGATGCGATGGAAGCTGCGCGGAGACGTTTTGTATATCAAGAGCTTCTCATGTTGCAGTTAGCACTTCGGCTTCACCGTGGGCAGCAGGATGTTCGGCAGACTGCACCATCTATCGACATAGATTCTCGCCTTGATAGTCGCATCAAAGCACTCTTTTCACACGATTTTACTGCTGCACAAAAGCGAGTGTGTGTAGAAATTGCATCTGATATGCGACAGACAAAACCGATGAATCGACTCCTTCAGGGTGATGTTGGAAGTGGCAAGACGGCTGTTGCGGCCTATTGCATGCTTGCAACTGCAGCCACATCTGTGCTCGGAGCCAAGTCTGAAGAAGATAGCTCCTCAATGAGCCCATCGGGTCGCTTTCAGGCAGCGATTATGGCTCCGACTGAGCTTCTGGCACGACAGCACTACCACACACTGACTTCTCTTTTGACGGAACGCGGGTCTTCTCTTCAAGTTGGGCTCTTAGTAGGCGGACAGCGAGTAGCCGAACGGCGAAAGCTACGAGAACAGATTGAATCAGGTGAGATTCAATTAGTCGTGGGTACGCAGGCTCTTATCTGTAGTGAAGCTGCATTCGCTAATCTTGGACTAGTCGTTATCGATGAACAGCATCGATTTGGTGTTCTCCAACGGGCGCTCTTACGACAGGGTTCTCGTGACCCGCACACACTAGTGATGACGGCGACGCCAATACCTCGAACAGTAGCCCATGCCGTGTATGGGGACTTGGACATATCGGTCATTGATGAATTACCTCCAGGGAGGCAAGAAGTCGCTACATACCGGGTTGCGAACGATCAGGCAGAGCAGTGGTGGGAATTCTTTTGTAAGAAGCTGAAAGAGGGTCGTCAGGGATATGTCGTAGTTCCAACGGTTGATATATCTGGTCGAGACATGGCGAGTATTTCTTCGGCATTTGAGTCACTCGCAAATGGGCACCTTGAAGCATTTCGACTGGGGCTTCTTCATGGACGGATGAAACCAGATCAAAAAGCATCTGTGATGGCAGACTTTCGTGATCGGCGTTTTGATGTTCTCGTAGCAACAAGTGTCATTGAAGTTGGGATTGATGTGCCGAATGCCACACTCATGACGATTCTTGATGCTGAAAATTTTGGACTCGCACAACTGCACCAATTACGCGGGCGAATTGCCCGAGGTCGTGTGCAGGGTATCTGTGCTGCAGTTACTGATGCAGAGGCAAGTACATCACCCCGCATTGACGCATTCGTCTCAACCGCAGATGGATTTGTATTAGCTGAGCAAGATCTAATCTTGCGCGGTCCAGGCGATATATTAGGGTCGCGTCAGAGCGGATCCCCTCCGCTGTATCTTGCTGATCTCCTTCGAGATGGGGCCGTGGCTGCCGAAGCTCGAAGTGACGCAAAGACCATATTTGAGACCGACCCAGCGCTGGATGACCCCAAATTTATACGGCTGAAGAAAGTGTTGTTAGGCCGCTGGGCTGCGACACTCAACCTTGGCCTGGAGAGGGTAAGTTAACGGAGAGTGTAATCCTACTGATTAGGCCGTGACGATTGCTTCGCCACTCTCCCAGAGATGCCCGTTTCGATCCACACGGCGATATAGCGTGTCTCTTTCGATCGGTTCTCTTCCTGCTTCTCGAATTAGATTCTTAATTTTGTCTACAGTGAGGATTTCAGGTGTCTCGGCCCCGGCATCGTGGTAGATCAATTCATGCCGCACAGTACCGTCGATATCATCTGCACCGTATGCAAGTGCTGTTTGGGCCGTGCCCAACCCCAGCATGATCCAATACGCTTTCATGTGGTCGAAGTTGTCGAGCACAAGCCGGCTTATAGCCATTGTTCTGAGGCTCATTGCAGCTGATGGCTTTGGGATATGGGATAGTCGCGTGTTGTCTGGGTGGAAAGCCAGAGGGATAAAGGTTTGGAAACCACCAGTTTCATCTTGAAGGTCCCGCAAGCGAATTAAATGATCTGTGCGGTGGTAGGCATTTTCTAAACTTCCATAGAGCATTGTTGCGTTGGATCGTAAGCCTAAGGAATGTGCGATTCGATGAATCTCAAACCACTCTTTAGTGTCAGCTTTATGCTCACAAATTTTACTTCTTACTTCGGGATGAAAGATTTCAGCACCTCCACCCGGGAGACTTCCTAGCCCAGCCGACTTCATCTCACTCAGAATATCCTTAATGGAACGCTTCGTAAGGTGGCAGAACCAATTGATTTCAACAGGCGTCCATGCTTTTAAATGAAGTGAGGGGTAAGTCTCGTGCAAGATTTGGATGATGTTGAGGTATGCATCGTACTTTTTTTGGTGATGCAATCCGCCAACGATATGCATTTCGGTACTCCCTGCATCAACAGCTTCCTGCCCTCGCTGAAGAATTTGTTCGTCTGTCATCCAGTAACCGCGATCGTCTCTTAAATCTGCCCGAAAAGCACAAAAAGAACAACGGTACACGCAAACATTCGTCGGATTAAGATGTGTGTTGATGTTGTAGTAGCCAGCATCTCCATTTTTTCGTTCCCGCACAAGGTTTGCGAGTTCACCAAGTTCATGAAGATCGACAGAATCATCCCAAAGGCTCTCGGACTCTTTGGACGACAATCGCTCACCGCAGACTACTTTTTCACGAATTGAATCAAGTGATCGTTGCACTGCAGATATCATGTGTGGATCCTCAGAATGGAATTCTCGCTGTAACTAAAGATAAAACCGCAAATGAGTAAAAAAAACAACCGAATAAATTACGCCAACCAGAGATCGGCACTGATTCCTGCGAGGAGGACAAGGCCAATCACGGCATTTACCGTGAAAAAGGCCTGATTTATACGAGAAAGGTCTCGTGAACTCACTAGAAGGTGTTCAACAACAAGCAGGACTGCAATCCCGCAGACGGTCGATGTGGTGTAGATGCCAACAAGAGGGGTTGTTTGTGGAAGTGCCAAGAGGGCCACAGTTGCCAGCAGATGAAAAAAACCGGAGATGTAAAGCGCCCCTTTTATGCCGAAGCGAGCGGGAAGGCTTTGTAGGTGTTCGTTGCTGTCAAATGCAGCATCTTGACACGCGTAAATTGTGTCGAAGCCAGCAACCCAGGCAGTAACAGCTAAGGCCAGAACACATGCAGGGACGATGTCTGAAGGATTTGAAAGTACTGCAGGGCCACGGACGGCAATCCAGGCAGCGAGTGGAGTCAGGCCAAGTGCTGTACCAAGCCAAACGTGCGCAAATGGTGTAAATCGTTTTGCATAGCTATATCCCAAGAGCCAGGCTAACACTGGCAAGGAGAGAGTTGCTGGCAACCAGTTTGGAAGAAACAGCAAAGTTGATCCTATGAATAGAACTGATGATGAATAGACCAGTCTTTGAACGTCACTCACGGAAAGGAGGCCTTTTGGCAGATGCCGATCCGCAGTGCGTGGGTTGCGGGCATCTATTTCCCTATCAACGAGGCGATTGAATGCCATTGCCGCCGTGCGGGCCGTAGCCATGCAGACAACGATACCAATCGCAAGTTTCAGCCAGTGGAATGCTGAGAGTTGTGGGTTCTCAGCTACTTCAATGCGGGCCGCAATCATACCCGACATAATTGCGAAAGGCATCGCAAAAATTGTATGTGAGAATCGAACGAGCTCGAGGTACGAGCGAAGTGTCGCCGCCATAGATTTCAATGTCCCCAACGGCTGACAAGTTTGTTGGCAATGTTTAGTTGGTCACAAATACGAGCGACAACAAAATTGACAAGATCATCGATGGTTTTCGCATTGTGATAGAAGCCAGGCGAAGCGGGCAAGACGACGGCTCCGGCTTCATGAATGGACTGCATGTTTTTCAGTTGAGGGAGCGAAAGGGGGCTCTCTCGTGGCACGACAATAAGTTTTCGGCGTTCCTTCAGATGCACCTCAGCTGCTCGGTGAATAAGGTTGTCACCCATTGCATGAGTAACAGCGGCGAGCGTACTTCCGCTACATGGGCAAATCACCATTGCGCTTGTCAGGAACGAACCACTCGCAATCGGTGCCATGAGGTTTTTGTAATGATGGTAGGTGAGGCGACCAGACTGGGGCGTCGCAGTTCCGAGGAATTGCTCAGTGGAAAAATCATCAAGACCGAGTGACTCGCCGAGCTCCTGCTCAAACACTGCTTTTCCCGAAGGACTCACTGATAGATGTACGTCGCAGTTCGCATCAAGAAGCACGTGAAGGAGCCTGCGTGAATAAATCGCTCCTGAGGCACCGGTAACCCCTAATACGATAGGGTGGTGAGAAGTAGTGCTCATGCGTCGGTAATCTCCTGCTGTGCAGAAACTTCTGTTTTTGTTGCGATTGAAAGCGTAGCTATTCCGAGCGTGAGAGGAAACTGATCAACACGGTCAAAGCCAGCTTTCTTTATAAGCGTAGCAAGAGCCTCGCCGGACGGAAACTCTTCGACGCTCTGGTTCAGGTAGGTGTAGGCGTCGGAATGGTTGTGGGCAATCATGTTTCCAATTCTCGGCAGGACGTTCCGGAAATACCATAAATAGCTTTTTCGAATAAATAGATTTTTTGGTAATGAGAATTCAAGAATCGCCAGGCGGCCTCCCGGCTTGCATACACGAGCCATTTCAGCGAGGCCACGATCGGTCTCAGCAATGTTGCGTAATCCAAAAGCAACCGTCACAAGATCGAATGCTGCATCCGGGAATGGCAGGTTCATGGCATCAGCTTCAATCCATTCAACGGGCACATTGCGTGCCGCAGACTTTTCGATTCCACGGTCAAGCATTGGTTTACAGAAATCACTACCGACCACACGGACCTGCGAAGATACTTTCGCGGCGTATGTCAGTGCCAGGTCACCTGTTCCGGTACACACATCTAATATGGCTCCTTCTGAAGGCGGGGCCGCACGCTTGACAGTTATTCTTCGCCACCACGTATCAATCCCGCCCGACAGCATTCGGTTGACAAAGTCGTACCGTGGGGCAATCTCAGCAAACATCCCTTGGACTTTACCACCGCTCTTGTCAACACTTTGGATTGCTTGGCTCGTAATAGCATCACCTCCGCAGGTAGGATGTTGGAATTGTGTCCAGCAGACTCGTTACCGATTTGGTCAAATCAACCAGCATGAACAATAAAGCAGGCCACTCAAAACAGACCATTCGGTGGTATACCCATTGCCTCCCAGATGATATGCCCCGAGAGTCGGTAGCGGGAGGCATTGCGATTATTGTCGATGTTCTGAGGGCATCTACAACGATTGTGACAGCTCTTGAAGCGGGAGCGGTCTTTGTGAAACCGGTGGTCGAAGTCGAAGAGGCTCGTCGCCTAAGAAGCAGTTCTGATGAGTCTTGCCTTCTCGGTGGAGAACGCGAGGGTGTTCAGATTCCTGGTTTTGATCTCGGAAATTCACCGGCTGAATATTGCCGTTCGGTTGTCAAAGGTCGTGGCATTTTTATGACAACGACGAATGGAACGCTTGCGATTGAGCGATGTTTCGAAGCGGAGGCGGTTCTTGTCGGGAGTTTTTTGAATCGAATCTCTGTCGCAAGGGAGGCTGTTCGTCTGGCGTCGGACCGAGATGTTGACGCAATTCATCTCGTATGTGCCGGGACGAATGGTCACGAAACAGAAGAAGATTTTCTTGGTGCAGGAGCGATCATTCATGCGGGCTTGTCAGAATCAGGGAGAGACCATTTGCTCGATTCAAAAAGCAAAAAGGCGTCATCAGAGTTTTTTCGTATAGTGAATGGTTCGAATGATACTCAGAGTCAGCTCGTTGCGAGTTTTCGTCAGTCGCTGGGTGGAAGAAATTTAATAGAGCTAGGGATGGATTCCGACCTTGTTCTTGCGGCAGCTATGGATCAATGCTGCCTCGTGCCGTACCTGTGCCCGAAGACTGGCCGCCTTGTGTCGTTTGATGCCCTGCAGTGCATCAGGAAATAAGTGGCACTGGGATCCTGAGGTTCTCGGTAGACCCGCCTTCGGTTTGATCACTACACTCTTATGGAAATAATGCTCTTAATTGTTTGTCCCTTAACAAAGAAGTCGCCAGTACATTTATGTCAAAGCCTGTTGACCAGTCACGGATGGATCGAATTGTTTCACTTGCGAAGCGACGTGGCTTCATATTTCAATCAAGTGAGATTTACGGTGGGTTAAATGGATTTTGGGATTATGGGCCGCTAGGAGTGGCGCTGAAGCGGAATCTCAAAGAGTGTTGGTGGCAGGACATGGTCGCCGGTCACGATGAGTTGATGACCCTCGCAGGAGCTCCCTCTTCATATGAGATGACGGGTCTCGACTGTACGATCATCATGCATCCTCAGGTCTGGAAGTGTTCGGGGCACTTTGATCTGTTTCACGATTGGATGGTTGACTGTCGTGAGTCGAAGCGACGCTTTCGCTACGATCATCTTCACGGCAGATGGGCCATGTATCGCAATGCAAAAGTTTTTATTACGACAGATGTGTCCGGAGATGATGCAGAACCTGATCTTATCGCGAAAGCACAAAAGTTTTTTAAGTTACGGGCGAAGCAGATAGGAGACATTGAATGGTCTGGGGAGTTGGTGGCCCTCGCCGGAACGTCTCCCGATGATTCGATACCCCTCTGTGAGGCAGTTGCTCCTGACGCCAGTGAGAAGGGGACGCTTACCGAACCGCGCGAGTTCAATCTCATGTTTGAAACTCGTATCGGAGCGCTCGCTGGTGATGATGACGACCGCGCTTTTCTTCGACCAGAAACGGCTCAGGGTATATTTCTGAACTTCAAGAATGTGCTCGACACGTCGCGAGTGCGCGTGCCCTTCGGGATCGGCCAAATTGGTAAGAGTTTTCGAAATGAGATTACTCCCAGGAATTTCACATTTCGTTCGCGCGAATTTGAACAGATGGAAATTGAGTTTTTCTGTCGACCGGATGATTCTCGGAAGTGGTATCAGTTCTGGAGAGATCGCCGTTGGCAGTGGTACCTGAACCTTGGGCTCACAGAAGGCCGCCTGCAACTGCGAGAACATCATGAAGCAGAGTTAGCACACTATTCATGTGGAACGGCTGATATTGAGTATGCCTTCCCGTTCCTTGCCGATGGCGAATACGGAGAGCTTGAAGGCATTGCTCATCGAGGTGACTTTGACCTTCGTAGTCACATGGAGGGCAAGCTTGTTCGTGAAGATGGAAAACTGGTTCTTGAAACTGACTCCAATGGAAAACCAAAGCACCGGGGAAGTGGCCGTGACCTTTCCTACTTTGATGATGTGACCCGGGAGCGTTTTGTGCCGCACGTTATTGAGCCATCAGCAGGTGCGGATCGAGCAGTTCTGGCTTTTCTCTGCGATGCCTACCATGAAGATAATGTGCCTGATGAAAAAGGAAATCCGCGGGAGCGAACAGTGCTCAAATTACACCCACGGCTCGCCCCTCTGAAAGCAGCGATTCTTCCTCTTGTGAAGAAAGATGGCATGCCAGAAGTGGCAGCTGATTTGTACAAGAAGATCAAGAAACGCATGCCGTGCATGTACGACGCGAAAGGATCAGTAGGCCGCCGCTATGCTCGGCAAGACGAGGCTGGCACGCCGTGGTGCATCACGATCGATGGGCAAACAATGAAGGATCAGACGGTTACACTTCGTGATCGAGACTCCCTCAACCAAGAGCGTGTGCCAATTGAAGAATGTGCTGAACTCTTAACGGAACGCCTCTTATGAAGCCTGCCATTTCTACCGTCTGTTCACTCAATGCACCGCTGGAGACAATTCTGGAGGAGTATTCGGCAGGGCAGTGCCATTTTATTGAAGTCTGGTTGGGGCATGCAGAACAGTATCTCGATGGAAAGCCCGTGGAAGCACTCAGTGAACTTTTTGTTCAGCACGGCTGCGATCCTGTAGCGGCTACTTTTCAGGGAGGGTTATTAACAAGCCAGGGCGATGCGCGTCGGGAGCACTGGGCCCACTTTGAGAAGCGTCTCGCACTCTGCTCAGCAGTGTCCATACCCACACTAGTTCTCGCTGGAGATGTTCATGGGCCACTCGGACCTGAGGATTTAGGACGACTTTCGGCAAGCCTCGTTGAAGCCGCAAGGCGAGCGGGTGACGCTGGCGTGAGGCTTGCTCTGGAATTCGATGCACGAGCTACTTTTCCGAATAACTTGCAGTCTGCGGTTGCACTTATCGAAGATGTCGGGTTGCCGTCCCTCGGTATTTGTCTGGACTGGTTCCACTTTTCCGTGGGGCCGAGCAAACTCATTGATTTGCATCTTCTCACGCCAGAGATAGTCGCACTCGTTCAGTTATCTGATATCGCAGATGTCCCAAGAGAAATGGCAAGTGATGCGGATAGAATCCTGCCAGCGGAGGGAAATTCACCACCGCAACAACTGATAGCACATCTCGAGGCGATGCAGTACGACGGTCCAATTTCAATTGAACTTCAGAATCCTCAATTATGGCAGGTTCCTCCTCGGCAGTTTGGCGAAATCGCAATCACTTCTCTGCGGAAGCTGCTTGGTCAAGCGGCGATGGTGGCGACAGATGACCATCAAGCCGAATGATTTTTCTGGGTTCTACATGTTCGGTCAAATTGTTTGAATGGGCCTCGATCGTGTCGATTGGTCGCAGCTGATCATCTTCAAAGTCATTGGGTAGAAGATTGAAATGTCTGGCTGATGTGAGAGTTTCAATCATTTCCAGGCAGTAGCCTTGATGAGTTACCCAAAGTGCTGGATCGTATTTCTGCAGATCGATTGATACCGAGTACGTTCGAAGGGTCTTGGATCGTTTCAGTACATACTGCGGAAAGAATGAAATAGAGAGCTCTCGGAGAGTTCGGTAGATTGGATCTCGGTATCGCAAAAATGGGCTGTTGCTTTTTGAAATTGCTCCCCAATACTGCCCTCGACGAAACAGGGCGACAACATGATCAACGTCAGCCGCAGACGCCCCCATATCCATAAGAAGGGGCTGACGTCCTGCCATCCAAAGGGCGCATGCCCCGACAAATGCGCCTTCAACACAATGGGCCTGTCGGAGCCTCAGTACTTCAGAAACGGAGCGAGCAGTGTCTCCGTCTGGCTCGGTATTCCACGGTATCGTATTGATAAAGTCCTGAATGAGTTCAGGAATGCGTAATTCGGCTAAGGTAAGCGCGGCCTCTTTCGAGAGGCCAAGTTTCTCGCCAACTTTCACCGCCTTTTGCATTACGCTCGCTTCCAGATCGTTTCATGGGTCTTGGAAAATTCTTGGGGGAAACCCTAGTCTTGGCTCTAAAAATAACGAATCTGGCAATTTCCGTCCAAATTAAACACCAGGTGTTTTCTGCTTGAGAACACGCTCTGGGTCGCCGTAACGAGAACAGAGGGTATCCTCGTGGTAGTCAGATCATGTGTACGACACGGTTTGGCTTGGGATTTTTAGGATTCGACGGAGCAGATAACACGTGTCAATTGAGAATAGATCAAGTCCGCCAGGTGATATTCGTCGCATCGATCTCCATACCCCTGGTGGTCGGGATGAACTGGAATCTCTTCGTAAGACATTAGTTTCTCAGGGGGACCTCGTTTCACCTGCGGGAAGACAGCGAACAATCGATGTCTTTGGAGAACCGCTTTCACCAAGACAAGTCGTTGAAAAAATCTGTGAAGACGTAAAGCGAGAAGGACTTGCTGCGGTACTGGATTACACCAAACGCATTGATCACGCGAATGTCACCGCAGAGACCTTCCGGGTTCCACTCGAAACTCTTGAAAAAGCCCATCAGAGCGTAGCACCAGAATTTCTTGCAGCGATAAGAAGAGTCCGCCAGCGAGTCGAACATTTCCAGAAGAAGATTTTGCCATCAGATGTATGCGTTCCACTAGATGGTGGAGGGAGCCTGCGGCAGCGATACCTCCCACTTGATCGTGTTGGTGTATGTGTGCCTGGTGGTGCAGCAGCATATCCATCAACACTTCTTATGACTGTGGTGCCAGCTCAGGTAGCCGGTGTTCCTGAAATTGTTGTTGTTGCTCCACCAACAAAGTTTGGCTCGGAAAATGAGCATGTGCTTGCGACGTGCCATGAATTGGGTGTGTCTACTGTTCTTCGGGTAGGCGGAGCTCAGGCGGTTGCTGCAATGGCCTATGGTGTCGAAAGTCTTCAGCGAGTTGATATTGTCGTTGGCCCAGGGAATCTATTTGTTGCTTTAGCGAAAGAATTCGTCTACGGCGACGTTGCGATCGATTCAATTGCTGGCCCAAGTGAAATAGTTGTTGTTGCCGATGAGGACGGAAACCCCGAGACAATTTCTGCTGATATGCTCGCCCAGGCAGAGCATTCTCCTGGATCAGCAATTCTGTTGACAGCATGTGAGTCTCTGGCAGATGCAGTTGCATCCGTGCTTTCCAGAAGGTTGGAAACCCTTGAACGGGCTGACTTGACTCGGGACAGTCTTGATCGGTTTGGAGCCATTGTCATTACGAGAAATAATGAAGAATCGGCGCAGCTTGCCGATGAGCTGGCTGCCGAACATCTCTCGATTGATACGCGGGATCCCGAAGAGACACTTAAGACCATCCGGCATGCTGGTGCAGCGTTCCTTGGTCCGTTTAGTCCGGTTGCCGCAGGTGACTATGCCGCAGGGCCGTCTCATGTCCTACCAACAGGCGGTACAGCGAGATTTGCTGCAGGGTTATCAGCAAATCATTTTCTCCGGAGTGGGAGTGTTCTGGCTTTGACAGAAGCTGATCTGGCTGAAATGGCCGACGATATACAGCTTCTGGCTGAAACAGAAGGCTTGACGGCCCATCGCCGAAGTGTTGAAACACGACTGGGGCGCTGAACGGCAGCCCGGTGTTCCTGTCGAAGCGGTTGATCCGGTGGTACTGAACGTACCAGCGCATTTCTGGGCTACACTTATAGGGTCCAGTCGTATTCATGACATTGCATTGAGTAGTTCGTATGGCGATATCATCCTCCCAACAAAATTCACTTTCTCTTGTGCGGCAAGAAATTGCGGCAATTGCTGGATATATTCCCGGTGAGCAACCACAGGATGCCGGCTGGACAAAACTCAACACGAATGAGAACCCGTACAGTCCTTCTGGAAATGTTTCAAAAGCTATTGCCGTTGCTTGCGAAGGTCGATCCCTTGCGAAATATCCAGACCCTTTTGCCAATCAGTTCAGGAAGCAGGCAGCAGACGTATTGGGAGTTCGTCCCGATATGATTCTCTGTGGGAATGGGAGTGACGACCTTCTTACCATTCTTGTTCGCTGCTATGTTGGAGTTGGGGATGCAATGAGAGTTCCCACGCCAAGTTATATTCTCTATCAAACGCTCGCAGATATTCAGGGCGTCCTCTGTGACAAAGTGGCATTTACCGATGAGTGGTTATTGCCCGAATCCTTTGCGGCACCGAACACATCGACTGGTGAGCCTGTCAGGCTTGCAGTTGTTCCGAATCCCAACAGCCCATCAGGCACGCTGCTCCCACCAGAGCAACTTCTTGACCTTGCGGAACAACTGCCGTGTCCGCTGGTGGTCGATGAGGCCTACGGTGATTTTAGTGAGAGCAATTGTCTT
This sequence comes from Pirellulales bacterium, assembly GCA_016776925.1. Taxonomy (GTDB): domain Bacteria; phylum Planctomycetota; class Planctomycetia; order Pirellulales; family UBA1268; genus UBA1268. The sequence continues at coordinate 65,366 of JADHSL010000009.1, forward strand.
GAATTGGTGGAGAAAAGCGAC
>JADHSL010000066.1 GCA_016776925.1 Pirellulales bacterium
AAGTGAGCCATGACCTGTTTCGACATCGATAATTCTGCGAACGGCAATCGCCTTATTTCCGAGTTCATGCGGCAGAATAACACCCACAACAGACGAGTCAGTAGGCTCTTTTTCTAGTTTCTCCGACGTGTGTAATATCCGATCGGGATCAATGAGTTGCGTCAACTCACCATCCCGTTTTACAAAGCAGGAGTCTCCGGCGGGGTCGATTTCAGACTGAAGGAAGTTTTCGAGACGTTGCACCTGGTTTAGGGGAACAGCAACACGGCGGCCATAATGAGTTTCACACACGAGGTATCGCGCAGATTCCTTGATGACTTCACTAAGTCCCTCCGAGGTACTTTGGAGATCACCTGCGCGACGAGTGTGAGCCGGAATGTCAGCGGCCATAGTGATTCCACGGAGATCAAGGATCAGGACCACGCTGCCATCACCCATGACGGTCGCACCTGAATAAATTCCCATTGGCGCCAAGAGACTGCTTATTGCTTTGACAACAATAAACCAAAGTCCAGTTGTTTCCGTGGCATGACTATGCTGGTTTTCAGACGTCGTGACAGCATCTACAACAAGGCCAAATTCATGGCTATCTACTTTGACAACAACAACAGTGCCAGAGGTCGGCCGTTTTTTCCAGTCGCGAAGTCCGAGCCACCGGTCAAGGTACACGACCGGAATAAGTCGATCTCGTAATCGTAGAACCGGCGCACCTTCGAGTCCGTCGATCCTATGACTCGTACCATGTTTTCTAAGAGCTACGAGTTCTTGAATATACGGCTGCGGTATTGCAAGCCGTTCGCCACCACTTGAAACAATCAGGGCTGGAATAATTGCAAGAGTAAGTGGAATGCGGACACGAACGACAGTACCGACACCACGCTGGCTACTGATATCAATAGTTCCACCGATAGATTCGATGTTTGTACGGACGACGTCCATACCAACACCGCGACCAGATATGTCGGTCACAGCGTTGGCTGTTGAAAAGCCAGGTTCAAAAATAAACTGAAAGATTCTCTCGTCAGACATGCCGGAAGCGGCGTCATCCGTAACAAGCCCTTTTTCAACTGCTTTTTTACAGACAGCATCAACTGAAATACCAGCTCCGTCATCCGACACCTCAATAGTGACTTGGCCACTCTCCTGAAAAGCGCGTAGAGAGACTTCTCCCGAAGTTGACTTACCGCCGGCGGATCTCACATCAGTGGATTCAATGCCATGATCTATTGCGTTACGAATTAGATGAGTAAGTGGATCACGTATTTTTTCGATAAGAGTTCGATCAAGCTCAGTATCGGATCCATCGATATGAAGATTTACTTTTTTGTCACATGCTGCTGCTACATCACGAACAATTCGAGGAAACTTATTAAAAAGTTGTTCAATTGGGGCCATTCGTGTTTTCATGGCCACTTCTTGTAACTCGCCCGTCACTGTGTGAATTCGATTGACAGCGTCTAATAGCGTAGGCTCGTCAGTGGCGGTTGTCCGTAGCTGGTTACGGGCCAGAACAAGTTCACCGACGAGGTCGACGATGGTATCAAGTAGTTGCACATCAACTCGTATAGTTGCGTCAATAGAGTTGCTTGCACGAGTGCTTCCGGAGTTTTTTGAAGTATCAGTGCTTTGTGCAGATACTAAGTTGTCAGCTTTAGCCTGATCGTTTGATGATACGGGATCTTCGTCATGGGCCGAAACGATGTGATCGTCGTGTTGATTGGATTGGTTTGTACTTTCAGTTGGTGATGCAACACGTTCTTCTCTTCGATTTATGGAAGGAGTGTCAACCGATAGACAGGCAGCGTCCAGTTTCTGGCAAAGATCAGGGAATGCGGCATCACCCTCTTTGCCAGTTGACTCAATAGACGATAAGAATGTTCGTATGGCATCAACTAGTTCAAGAAGCAGGGAAGCCAATTGCTCATTGAAGTTAATTGTTCCATCACGGAGGAGACCAAGGAGATGTTCGCCGTGATGCGATAAATTGCTCAACTTTGTAAAGCCGAAGAAACCACACGTCCCTTTTATTGTGTGAATTGTTCGAAAAATACTCGCCAAACGGTCGGGTGCATGAGGATTCTTTTCAAGTGCAACAAGATCCTGATCGAGTTGGTCTAGGTTTTCTGACGCCTCGATAAGAAATTCTGAAATGAATTCTTCGTTGTCAGCCATAAAGCAACGCTACAAATCTTCTTGAAGGATTGCAGCAAGCTCCACATCTCCTACTGCTTCAAGTCAACAATACATTGTTAAAGCGGAAAGTTGACGTAGCCAGCAGGGCTTTTGTAGCCGATTGAAAAAGTTCAACCGTTATTACCAGAGTAATTGGTAGATATGGTCATTTCATTTGAAGACAGAAACGACAAGACAAGGATATTTTTTAAGACTCTCTCATAAAGTGTTCATTACCACCATAAATCAGTTTTACAGTAACCGTGCTTTTCGTAGCACGATTGTCAAAGTGAACGTGATAATGGCCGAAACAATCCAAAACATCTTATATCCGTGAATCCAAGCTGTTTCTGGCATGACTTCAAAATTCATTCCATAGACACCGCAGAGAAAAGTAAGTGGCAGGAAGATAGTGCTCACAACAGCTAGGCGATTCATTGTCATGTTTGTGCGATGTGTCATTACCGTGAGGGAAAAATTCATTGCACTTTCTAGGATTTCTCGGTTTGCTGTAATGTCAGCAAGAAGTCGCTCGAGTGTCCCAATCATGTTCCCCATAAATTGTAGTGTTGCTTCACTAACGAGTGTGGTTTTTCGAGAGACTAACTCTTCCAATACTCGACGAGCAGGCAGTACTCGTTTTCTTAACGCCAGAAGTCTTCCTGAGACATTCGCTAATTTTGTAAGCGTTGCTTCATCAGCAGATATACGAAGAGCAAGGCGTGTTTCCTCAACTTCCTCATCGAGGTGTCCCTGTACCTCCAGAAACTGTTCAATTTGTTTATCCCAAAACTCATAGAGCAGGAAACTTGGTGTCGCAGCATGTTGTTCAAAGTCTCGAATGTAGTCACGACGAACTGCATGCAGGACGCCACAGGAGCCTTCGGAGAATGTTGCAAGAAGGCCTTCCGTAATAACAATATCAAGTACTTCGCTGATGATTGTCTTTGAAGTATCCTCCGCCCCTACAAGGCGAATATGCAAGGCATCATCTGTTCTGTGTAGTGATGAGACCTGATCATCTGTGTTCAGCTGATACTCAGCACTCAGAATTTTTAGAACTGGCGTTTGGTCAGCTAGAAATTCTGGTAACTCTCGTTTGAGATCAGAATGTGTCTGGTCTCGAAGGTTTGTATCTATCCAGACAAATCGGCCAGCTGCAATTGCTGAGGAGACTTCATCAACAGCGATAGCACCGTGTGATTTGTCACGAAAGTCGAGAAACTCAGCACGTACGGAAGAATAGGCTGACATGGTGGTGTGGGGTATTTCCAAGGTGCGAGCAGAAATCATAAGGCATTCTTTACCCTTTTGAATAAGCATATCAAGGATAGAAATACCGCGCGAGTGGAACTCATTCCAAGTTCAATATGTGTGGGTCTGGGCACGAAAAATGTGTTTATTTCTCGAGAATTGGTGTCCCATTTGGAATAGATCGAGCTTTATGATCTCTGCCCCCGCCCAATATCCATAGGAAGTGCGAAGACGACGCACATTGTTTGTGAATTGGATCGCGCGGTAAAAGGTAAAGACATCTAGTTAAACGCATGGTTACTTCTTCTCAGGCAACGAGTCCATCTGACGACACAGCTGATATTCAGCTTGGTATTTCTCCAATCCTGCGCAAGGCAAAGCCTCGTCTGAACGATGAGAAATGGGCTGGTTACAATGCACTCATCTTACTGGTGAGCCTCATCGCTATTGGAATGCTTGTTATTGGTGTAGTCGTGGAACTGACGCCTTCAGCGAGATCCTTACTCGCGTACGCTGATCTTGTTGTCTGTGGCGTGTTTCTCGTTGACTTCGTTGTAAGTTTGGCCCAGGCCAAGAATCGGTGGACCTATTTTTTTACGTGGGGGTGGATCGATCTTCTTTCGTCGATTCCGATATTTGATTCAATGCGGTTGGGTCGAGCGGCCCGTGTCGTTCGAGTGGTTCGAGTTATTCGAGGAATTAAAGCCACTCGTTTTGTGGCATCACTTGTTTTTGCAAACCGTGCAAGAAATGCATTATTAGCCGGTAGTTTTGTTGCAGTTGTTGTAATTTTTTCATGTAGCTTTGCAATTTTGCAGTTCGAAGGAGCTCATGGTGGAAACATAACCACAGCCGAAGATGCTATCTGGTGGTCAATTTGTACAGTCACAACGGTTGGCTATGGAGATCTCTATCCAACCAGTTGGGAAGGGAGAATGGTTGCTTTCGTTTTGATGGTAACGGGCGCCAGTTCATTTGGTACTTTATCTGGATTAATTGCTGGACGCTTCGTGCAGCAAGAAGACGACCACCAAGATGAATTGAGAGACCTCACTGCCCAAGTGGTATGTCTTAGAAAAATGATAGAAGAACATGGATTACCACGGTCTTCTTCAGCTGGGCCTGCTTCAGAAAACAAGCAAGTTGTTGAAGATCAGTGTCGAGCTGCTTGACCGGCTAATGAATAGAAGACCGCGCCGCGTCGATCCTCGCTGCTTGTTTTCCGGTATGACTCTCGTGGATGCGTCCCAAAGCCGTGTAGAGATCTGGTTGTCGAGCAAGGCCGAGCAGGGAATGTGCCGCGAGGTACGCAATCGATATTTCAAGGACACAGTCATAGGCACCGGTAATTTCAACTGCCATGATCGTTGCTGTCAGCGGAGTGCGAAAAAGAGCACCGATGCTAGCCGCCATACCAGCGACAAGGCAGACAGAGTGGAAATCAGCATCCACACCGCCAACTATAAATGCATAACTCGTTGAGAAAGCCTGCCCTGAAAGAACACCAAATAAGAGGGCAGGGACAATCAGCCCGCCGGGGGCACCAGTTGCATAACTGATCGCACTCAATGGAATGCGAGTAGCCAAAATAAGAATTGCTGGAATGAATGGTAGGGAATTCTGAATAGCATCTTCAAAAATCGTGTGGCCAATTCCGAGTACTTCAGGTTTCATGAGGAGAATGACTCCCAGAAGACACCCCCACAAGCCTGTGATGAAAATTAGTTTATTTGGATGGTGATGAAATTTTTGAAAACGTTTTGCAATAAAAAGGAGGAAAGTTTGAAACAAAAGACAGACGATTCCAGTACAAAGACCCACAAGAGCAAATGTTGGTAATTCTTGCCAGTCACGAAAGCCTTCGAGTGAGATCGGCAACTCTAGAACTGTGCCGTGAAAAAGTCGGCATACCCAGTCGGCGATTGCGCAAGCAAGAATTGTTTCAAAACAATTATGAGCATTAAATGGTTGCTTAAGGAGCTCAAATGAAAAGACTACACCCGACAAAGGTGCGTTAAAGGCGGCAGCTAAACCTGCAGCAGCACCGAGTTCAACTGTCCGTCTTCGGAAATATACCAGTCCAATTCCGAACTGCCTGAGGACAATTGCAGACATCGCACCGATTTGGACACTCGGCCCTTCTCTTCCGAGTGGCATGCCAGAAGAAAGTGCACAGAATCCAGCAAGAAATTTAACCCAGAGGATTCTAAGAGCTCGACGTCCTCCGACTGTGCGATGAGCGTGAAGAACAGCAGCAATACCACTCCCTTCCGCCTCGATTGCAAAACGATGAACAAGAAAAACAGCCGTTGCAGCCAGAACCCCACATGTCAGTATCACTCCAAATTGAGCCGCCATTCCATGAGCGGTTGCAAAAACGGCAAGTTCAGTCCGCACCGATTCGGCAAGATTCATCACGGCATGAAAGGCCACTGCAGCGAGCCCTGCAACAGCACCTATTACAACAGTACCTACCTGTTCTCGTAACGGCGGAACGTCATTATCAGCTGGTAGGTGATACGTTGTCATTGAGACACATCACGTTGAAGGTTAAGTGGATACCAGACAGTTGAGGAGTTCTAATTTGCTACAACTTACCCTCAGAGACAAGAATTGTGTTGATAAAACAACAATATTCAGAATGTTTTTGCGGGATATACTCAGTGCCATGAACCAGCGACTATTGCTTGTCTTAATTCCGTTATCTTTCGTACTTCATGCAATTGAGGCGGATCCACGAGTTGTTTTCTTGGTATCACTTTTTGCGATTGTGCCCTTGGTTGAAGTCATGGGGATTGCAACTGAACGGCTTTCAACTCGCCTTGGCTCAGTTATTGGAGGTCTTCTCAACTCAACCCTCAGCAATGCTCCTGAATTAATTATCGGTATTGTTGCGTTACGGAACGGACTCGGTCGAGTTGTCAAAGCATCTCTTACTGGTTCGATAATGGTTAATTTGCTGGTCGGATTAGGCTGTGCTCTTATCGTTGGAGGACTGAAGTACGGAGTCCATTCGTTCGACAGGCGGCAGTTGCGTTCGTCTGGCTTGATGCTTGTCATGTGTGGGTTCTGTTTTATTGTCCCCGCAGTCTTTCGTATAGGAACACCTCAGGGAACCAGGGATCTTTCTCTTGAGCTGTCATTTATTCTTCTGGCAATTTATGTCGGAAACGTAATGATTACTATTTTTGATGGTCGCCGTACTTCGCAAGATGCAACAATGCAATCAGCGGGAGCCAAAGAATCATACTCAGCGGGAAGAAGTCTTGCGATTCTCGGGCTCAGTGGAATAGCTTTGGCAGGTGTAAGTGAAGCAGTCACCGATTCACTGATTCCAGCGACGAGGACACTGGGATTTTCCGATACCTTCAGTGGGATTGTTCTTCTCGGTGGTGTGGGAGGTATTGGAGAAGTGCTGACTGCAATTCGGTTTGCACGCCAGGGGAAGCAAGAACTTGTCATGGCGGCAACAGTTGGGTCAACAATACAGATGGTGCTTTTCGTGGCACCGATGCTCGTGTTCACAGGACTATTTGTCGGTGAATCAATGAACCTGTCATTTTCGATGTTTGAGGTGGTCTCAATCGTATTAGCAATTATTATTGCACGAGAGATTATCAATGCAGGTAAGGCAACATGGATTGAGGGCCTTATGCTTTTGGCAACCTATTTAATCCTAGCCATTGGCTTCTATCACCTTCCTGATGCAGTTGTGGCACGTGATCAAAGTGCTGCCGAAGGGAACTCTATACCCACCGTGCAACCAGGAGCACAAAACTTGTAGGGAGGCTAACTGGATGAAAGCGTTAAAGCGTTCTCAATAAGTCCAATATGAGAATAGGCCTGTGGATGGTTGCCTAGAGTTCTCCGTAATAGGGGATCATACTGTTCCGGTAATAATCCTTCAGGGCCGGCAAGTTCAATCATTGATTCAAATAAAGACTCCGCTTCATCACGGCGTCCTGCTTTAACAAATGAATCAACTAACCAACTTGCACAGATGAAGAAACCGCCCTCCCTGCCAGGCAAACCATCATCCGCAAGATATCGAAAAACAGTTGGACCCATTCGAAGGCGTTTATCAATGGCATCTATAGTTGCCATAAATCTTGGGTCCGTACAATCAACCAACCCCATGAGTCCAATCATGAGAGATGCAGCATCAAGGTCATCAGCACCATATGCCGCGGTGTATGCGTTCGACTCCTCGTGCCACGCCTTGTCGAGAATGTCTTCAGCAATAGTCTGACGAAGTTGTTCCCATGCTGGTTTTTTTCGGTCAAGAAACCGTTCAGAAATACGAATTCCACGATCAACTGCAAGCCAACACATTACCTTGGAATGAACGTGATGCCGTCGAGGTTTCCGGATTTCCCAGATACCATGATCGGGCTCATGCCAACGAGCCTCGACAGCTCCGACCATCGCCTCAACCAGACGCCAGTGTTCACTTGACACAGGTGCCTCGGCCAAAAGGAGTTGCCAGACGAGTTCTGCAATTGGGCCAAAAACATCTAATTGAACCTGTCCGCGTGCCGCATTTCCTACTCGCACCGGTCGAGATCCAGCGTAGCCGGCAAGTTCAGCAATTTCTGCTTCAGCACCAACTTCATGTCCAGTGACAGTGTAAAGAGGCATTAAGCGTTCAGGTGCTGCCGCGCGATCAACAACTGCGAGCATCCAATCAAGGAATGCCATCGCTTCAGAAAAAGAACCAAGCTTTACCAACGCCGATGCTGACATGGCGGCATCTCGAAGCCAGCAGTAGCGGTAATCCCAATTACGAATCCCTCCGAGGTGTTCGGGAAGGCTTGTCGTTGCTGCGGCTACAATCCCACCTGTCGGCCCATAGCACAGTCCTTTCAGGACCAGTGCACTGCGGCGAACGAGTGGGCCTTCGCGCTTTGGAAGAGCTAATCGATCTGCCCATGATTCCCAATATAACTTAGTACGTCGGTGACGTTCTTGAGGCGGCAGAGTCTGTTGTTCACGTAGTGAGCCTGTACCGTAACGTAATTCCAGCCGCAGTGGTTCACCTCGCAGGGTGACTGTACCCACAGCAGTTTGGTGCGATCCCTCTTCCAGAAGTTCCCATTCAACACCTGGTGCCCGTAGAACAATTGGGTCAATTGTATCATCGATTTCAAGTCCACCATCGCGAATGACCAGTCGAGTAGGAAGCCTTCCGAAATCAAGCCTCGGTGCAAATGTAATACGAACTTCACCACGCCCTTCGATTTGCCGAATTAAGTCAGTTCGGCCAGCACGTTGTGTGGGTTTTCCAGCGGAGCAATCCAAGAAGTCGGTTACCGTTAATCGGGGCCATGTTGTCTTTAGTACAAGAGAAGCCCCATCGTATTGTTGTTGAGGATTATTATCTGGTTGAGAAGGCTCAACTGTGAAGTGCCCCGCAGCCGGACCACCGAGCAACTCAGCAAATAGGGCCGGCCCATCGACGCGAGGTGCACACATCCAGCTAATTTTTGCCCCAGGAGAGACAAGCGCCATGACTCGTCCATCAGAGAGCAAGGCGTGCCTTTCTATTGGTACGGCATCAGCACCAGCCAAAAATGCTTCTCGTGCGCTCGCTAATCGAGCCAGTCGTCTTGCAACTTCAGTCGGGTCATGAATTCGAAATGTTGCGGCACTTTCTCCAGTGCCAACTTTTACAGATACGTCTGGGCCATGCAGTCTGACAAAAGCATCCTCGTCAGTTATGTCATCACCAAAATAGACTACCGCAGTTGCACCAACACGATGTCGCAGGGCATCAATGCAGTCTCCTTTTGATGTATGCACGACGGCTAATTCAATAACTTTCTTGCCAGATTTAACGCGTACGTCATCCCATGTTGCAGCTCCTGCAAGAAGTTCATTCACAGCCTTCTCAGCTTTATCATTTGCAACATTACGGTAATGAAAAGCAATCGATGCGGGCTTTGTTTCGATATGAAATCGATCATCCTGGGCAGCGATCCGATGCATTTCTTCAAGAACTCGCTGTCGCAGCAAAACCTGTTCTTCTGTAATCGTGCGGACAAAATCTTGATCAAACTCACTGCCATGAGAGCCAACCAGCATGATCTGTCCATCCAGAGAACTCAGATTAGCAAGGTCCGAAAGTGAACGACCGGATATAACGGCGCAGTGTGTTCCGGATAGTGTGGCAAGTGCTCGAAGCGCGATAATCGATTCTCGCACCGGCTTTGCATCTTCTGGATTATCAACAATAGGTGATAACGTACCGTCATAATCAGTCGCGACAAGTAGAATGGGTACTCGTGCAATTGCCTCAAGGGCCTGGTCAAGATCATCTTCGATGATGTGTGTTGCGTCTAGTTCGTTCCCGGTCAAGAGTCATCTCCAATGGTGTAAAGTCCAGGATGGTAATCAGGGAGAGGGAGGGGGAGTGTCAATAGGTAATTGCATATTAGTTGATGAAGGGCGTGGCTGCTCTGCATCAAGGGCATGCGTGAAGTCTGATGCCCAAGTGTAGACGGTTCTCTTTCGGACTCGTTGCCGAAGGCTCCGCATACGGCGAGTCTGTTCTTGAGCAGGCATCGTGATGGCCTTTTCAATAGTGGCAGCCATGCCATCGATGTCATGAGGATTAACCAATACTGCCCGATCAAGTTCAACGGCTGATCCGGTGAACTCAGACAGAACCAATACACCTTTTTCATTTTTTCTACTCGCGACATACTCTTTCGCAACAAGATTCATTCCATCACGAAAAGGTGTTACAAGCATGACATCAGCAGCTAAGTAATAGGCGACGAGTTCTTCTATAGGAAGACTTCTTCGAAGGTAATGTACGGGCACTGACCCTACAGTCCCAAATTCACCATTAATATGCCCAACAAGTTTTTCAATCCTGTCCCGTACTTCAATGTACTCATCAACACTTTCACGAGACGGAACACTTACTTGAACCAATACAAGGTCATCTACGGTATGGTTGCCCTTATCGAAAATCTCATACACCGCACGTAAACGCTGGTCGATTCCCTTCGTATAGTCAAGGCGGTCAACGCCGAGCATGATTGTCCGATTCTCGCCAAGGTCGGACCGGATGGCTTTTGCATGTTCAATAATCTTGGGATCACTGGCGAGCGACTCGATCCTGTCGTAGTCAATTGATATCGGATATTCCTTGGCAAGCACTTTTCTTCCATCAACGTTGACAGCTTGGCCACTTCCGCGATGTGACGTGTAGCGATTTACAAGTCGAACAAAGTTCTGCGCTCCATGACGAGTTTGAAACCCAATAACATCCGCGCCAAGCATGCCTTCTAGAATTCGCCTCCTCCAAGGTAACTGAGCAAAGAGTTCAACTGGTGGAAAAGGAATGTGAAGAAAAAAACCAATTCGAACATCAGGACGTAGATCACGAAGCATTCCTGGGACTAGCTGAAGATGGTAATCCTGAACCAGTACATGACCATTAGGCGCTGCTTCGCGTGCAGCGTATTCAGCAAATCGTTGATTGATTGCTACGTAGGGAGCCCACCACTGGCGATCATATTGAGGAGTCTGGCAGGCATCGTGATAAAGCGGCCAGAGAGTACTATTTGAAAAACCTTCGTAGTAATCACGTACCTCCTTACTCGAGAGATGAAGAGGGACGTTGTAGAGTCCATCATGCTCGAAAGGAATGCAGTCTGTTTCAGAACTACCAGCCCAACCGATCCAGACCCCTTTATTTTCTTGCAGAATGGGCATTAGTGCCGAGACGAGACCCCCAGGACTCGTCTCCCATGGACTCTCAGGAGATGTGCGATGTACAGGCAGTCTGTTCGCAATGACTACCAGGTCACCACGCCTGTGATTTATACGCATTCTGGAACTATCAGGAGAACCCAAGGACAATCCTTACTGTCAGGAAGCCATCGAAAGAACCAAGACGAGGTTTCGACTATGGCTGGAATGACACTGCTGTTGATTGGTGGGGGCACAAACCTCTCTATAAACACAAAGATTAACCAACAGTATACACAAGTTTTCGTTCTGGTTGGCGTTCTTTGAAGCCGTCCCTAGCCGAATGCCCTTTGGCAGGTCAAACTACTGGTGATTCGGTGTTGAAATTGTTGATGTTGGTCAGGCGAGGTGTTCGTAAGGAGAGGTGTGTAGATCGATGCGGGGCAATGATTTTGTGGAACCGTTAGGCATGCGTGTTCTCATTCGGAAAGATGAGAGCAGAAATCAGACTCGTGGAGGCATTGTCCTACCAGACCAGGCTGAAATCCCAACGATTACAGGTAGGGTTGTCGAGGTTAGCCTTCAAATTGAACGCGATGCCGACTTTCCGATAGAAAAATATGACAAAGTTTTGTTCCATCCACGGAATTCAATACCAGTAGATTTTGAACAAGATAATCTGCTCTATGTCGTTCCTATTGAAGATGTTGTAGCAGTCTTCCGTCGCGACGAGTCATCAACCCCTCAAAGAAGAAGCAAGACGGATCCTGAGGAAGAATAGCCAGATTTTATTGCTGTACGATGCGCAAAACTTCTTTATTTTTTGTACAGATACTCCTAAAAAATTAAGATATGGTTTTAGGGTGTAACGAAAACATTCTCTATAAAGCGACACGTACTCGACCAGTAAAGAGTGGAGCTAGAAATTGAGTTGTGATCAGTTTCTGGAATAACTTGTAGCGTTGCGATTTCTGGAGGAAACTTTTTTACTAACCGCAACGTGTTTTCTTTCGGAATGATTTCGTCATCAGAAGCGGCCAGAACAAGCGTTGGACATTGAATGTCTGATACTAGATCAATTGAGCGGTACGGATCACTGAGCAGTAGTCGTATTGGTAGGAATGGGGCAACGCGTTGAGCAATTGCCTGAATGCTGTCAAACGGTGTGATGAGAAGAAGTCCCTTCGGTTCAAACTGCGCAGCCACTCCGATTGCGAGGCTCGTTCCCAGACTGCGACCCATAACCAGAATGTCGGAATGTTTGTCCTTGAGGTGCCAGTAAATGGCTAATGCATCGTGCCGCAGACTAGCTTCTGAGGGACTACCTGTGCTGCCACCGTACCCTCGGTAATGCACCATGTAGATTGCAACACCTGAAATCATTCGTGCATATTCAGGTAGAGACAATGATACATCTTCCGCATTACCACCAAAGTAGAGGATGGCTCGTGTGCTCTTCGGGTTGCTTACTGAAAGCCTGACGACAGACTGATCAGTGTTCACCTGTATTTGATCGACAGTGTTATTTTGTTGCTGACGAGGAAAGTAAATGAAAGAGCGCTGCGAAAAGAAAAAGAAGGCACAGATACCCATGTAGATAGAAGTGCAAATTATGATCGTGATGAATAACATTCGTCGTGTGCGCGGCATGCAAAAATTTTTAGAATGTGCTTCCTGTAAGAAGCTGACGAGTAAGAATGGTCTGCAAAAGTCAACTCATACGATGCATATGATGAAAGATCGATTCTACATAATCGATGTTTTGCCTTGGGTTCGAGTGTTTTGCTTCACCCTTTGAGAAACTGTCGCTATGCACTCCAAAGACACCGAGTAAACAAAACTGGAGAATAAATTGTGCCAGGGCGTTTCCAATTTTGAATCGAAAATGTCAGAGTTGTCCTGAGATGTACGAAATGTGGTGCAGGTTAAAAAACGGAGAGGACGGGATTCGAACCCGTGGACCAGCTTTTGACCGGTCACGTCTTTAGCAAAGACGCGCATTCGACCACTCTGCCACCTCTCCTTATACGAAAACTCGGTACTATCGAGTTCCTCTAGACGAGAATGTTCGAGCGAGTCATTCTGAGGCACTAGCAGATTACTTGCAAGGAGGTACTGAAGAGGCCGCATGGAAATGCCTGGTTTTACAATTTGCCGACACTATATGAACCATCTGTTGGTTTGCGCGATTTCACTGTTTGGCAGTCAAGCAGTATTCGAAAAAATTGTTTCAGGCAATGAACCAGAAATTATTGTTGATACGAGTGATGTGGCAGACCATATCCAAGTGCTTGCGGACGATGCGTTCGAAGGGCGTGAGGGTGGCCGTCGGGGTGGGCGAGCCGCTAGTAGTTACATTGAGCAAGAGATTATGCCACTTGGACTCATCCCGGCTGGTGCTGAAAAGAGTTATTTCCAGTCGTTTCCAACACGATTTGGAACACTTCGAAATGTTTTGGTAATCATTCCTGGTAGTGACCCTGTATTACAAAGCGAAGTTATTGTTGTCGGAGCACACTACGATCATGTGGGATATGGAAACAAACGGAATAGCTTTGGTCCATTTGGATATGTTCATAATGGTGCTGACGACAATGCATCAGGTGTGGCTGGTCTGATCAAAATAGCAGAGACACTCGCTGAATTACCTGTTCCGTGCCGGCGTACAATTTTACTCGCGTTCTGGGATGGTGAGGAGCAAGGGCTTCTGGGTTCTAAATACTTCATAAAAAATCGCCCCGATTGTATTAATGACAAGAAAATAATTTTCTCAATCAATCTCGACATGATTGGTCGGCTTCGTCGCAGGCAACTCAACGTTTTCGGTGCGCGTTCAGCGACAGGTCTCGAGACACTTGTTACTCGTGCCAACAATCGGTACGAAAAAGAATCACTAGAACTAATTTTCAACTGGGACATTACTCCAGATTCTGATCATTATCCATTCTTGAAGGCAGAAGTACCAACACTCATGTTCCACACGGGACTACACCCAGACTATCACCGTCCATCTGATGATGCTCACCTGATTAATATCGAGGGCATTGAACCTGTCTTGGTAGTCACTCTTCAAACGCTCTTACAAGTTGCAAATAATGTAGGTGACATGTTTTCATTTCGTGAGACAGCATTTCATGAGTCAAATGCGTCTCGAAAAAAACTCGAAGAAAAAGCATTCTTGCCAATAGGAAGTCGTGGTCGCTGGGGTATCGGGATTCGAGATGATCCAGCGAATCCGGCTGCTCCGGTAGTCGTTGCGATTCGTAAGGAGTCGCCAGCGGAAAGGGGTGGCCTGCAGATCAAGGATCGGATTTACGAAATGGACAACACACCGATTATCGATCAGAAAGATCTTATGAGGCGACTCTCAGGAGTTTCTCATGATGAAAGCATCAATGTACTTGTGTCGCGACGAGGGCAGTTTCTGGAATTAACATGGACAGAGTGAACGTCTTTTCGTTGAAACAGCCGTAGGCTTGCATTTTTGAAGTAGCCTCGAAGAGATGATTGGGATGAACGAGGAGTTAGTCTTCTTCCTCCCATTCGTCTTCATCTTCATCTTCCCATTCTTCTTCCTCTTCTTCTCCCTCCTCTTCGTACTCGTACTCATCATCTGACTCATCATCTGACTCATCATCTGACTCATCATCTGACTCATCATCTGACTCATCATCAACTTCTTCCCACTCTTCGTCTTCCTCTACATCTTCTTCCTCTTCTTCATATTCATCTTCTTCGTACTC